>RCNQ01000289.1 GCA_003731675.1 Bacteroidetes/Chlorobi group bacterium ChocPot_Mid | reverse complement strand
ATAATGATTACATTGCATCAGGAACTTTCGAAGCTACAGAAGTAATGGTTTCATCTGAGGGAGTCGGGAAAATTTTGAGTTTGAATATAACGGAAGGTAGCATTATTAAGAAAGGTGAAATAGTTGGGATTATTGATACAACTCAGCTTTACTTAAAAAAATTGCAGATTTTAGCTAGTGCTGATGCTGTCAAAAGCCGAAAGCCAGATATAGAAAAACAAATTGCTGTAACAGAGCAACAAATTGCAAATTTTGAAATTGAGAAAAACAGAATTGAGAATTTGATGAAATCCAATGCAGTCCCGAAAAAACAATTGGATGATGTTAACGCACAGATTGCTTTATTAAAAAAACAGTTAGTTGCATTAAAATCAAATCTTGATATCAGTACAAGAGGATTGAATGAAGAAAGTAATGCTATAGCTATTCAGATAAAACAAATAGATGACCAAATAAGTAAATGCTATATCAAAAGCCCGATTAACGGTACTGTTCTAATTAAATATGCTGAGGAAGGTGAAATAGCAATGCAGGGTAAACCATTGTTCAAAATGGCAGACATAGAAAACATGTATTTAAGAGCATACATTATTTCAAGTCAGTTAGCTGATATTAAAATAGGTCAGAATGTCAAAGTTGTTTCTGATTATGGTAGTAATAAAATCAAAGAATACTCTGGAACAGTCAGTTGGATTTCTTCAAAAGCAGAATTTACACCCAAAACAATTTTAACGAAAGATGAGAGAGCAAATTTGGTTTATGCGACTAAAATTGCTGTTAAAAATGATGGTTTTTTAAAAATCGGTATGTATGGAAAGTTGAAAAAATGATTAACTCTCATTTTCTTAATTAAAACACTCAATCAAACACATTACAGAATATAGATAACGGGAAATATGGTTAAGGTAGAAAATATAAGTAAAAAATACGGAAAGGTTCAAGCACTGAATAATATAACTTTTAATGTAGATAAAGGTGAGATATTTGGATTAATCGGTCCTGACGGCTCCGGCAAAACAACTCTTTTCAGAATTCTTACTACCTTACTTATTGCCGACTCAGGAATTGCCAAAGTTGATGGATACGATGTCGTGAAAGATTATCGAGAGATAAGAAAAATAATTGGTTACATGCCTGGGAGATTTTCTCTTTATCAGGATTTGACAGTAAAAGAGAATCTCGAGGTTTTTGCGTCAATCTTTAACACTTCTATTGAGGAAAACTACTACTTAATCAAAGATATTTATTCTCAAATCGAACCATACAAAAACAGATATGCAGGTGCTTTATCTGGTGGTATGAAGCAAAAGCTCGCCCTTTCCTGTGCATTAATACACAAACCCGTTTTATTGTTCCTTGATGAACCGACTACCGGAGTTGACCCTGTCTCAAGAAAAGAACTTTGGGGTATGCTGAAAAAACTTAAGGAAGATGGTATTAGTATTATAGTCTCAACTGCATATATGGATGAAGCTGGTTTATGTGATAGAGTAGCTTTAATGTCCAAGGGATATTGTCTATCTGTGGATACACCAAAAAACATTATTCAAAAGTATGATAAAATTTTATGGTCTGTATCTTCAAATAATATGTCTAAATTACTTAAAGATTTAAAAATTCATTCCGAAATCGAATCGTGTTTTGCTTTTGGGGATACTCATCATATTACCTTAAAAAATAGAATCACCTTCAACGAACTTCACAATTATCTTATGAAATTAGGGCATAATGAAATTGAAATAAAAACTATCAGCCCGGGAATAGAAGACTGTTTCATGGATTTAGCATTAAAAGGAGCCGATGATGCAAGTAATTGAAGCTGAAAATCTTACAAAAAGATTTGGTAAATTTACTGCTGTGGATTCAATTTCATTTGATGTCAAAGAAGGTGAAATATTCGGTTTTTTAGGTGCTAACGGTGCCGGTAAAACAACTGCAATGCGTATGCTTTGCGGACTAATAAAACCAACTTCAGGTCAAGGAATTGTTGCTGGTTACGATATTAAAAAGCAATCTGAGAATGTCAAAGCAAATATTGGCTATATGAGTCAACGGTTTTCCATTTATGAAGATTTAAAAGTTTGGGAGAATCTCAGATTGTTTGCCGGAATATATGGAATTCCAAATAGAAAAATAAATGATAGAATTGACGAATTGCTGAAAAGATTAGGATTTGAAAGTGAAAAAGATACTTTAGTTAAATCATTACCTTTGGGTTGGAAGCAAAAATTAGCATTCTTAGTGGCAATAGTTCATGAACCTAAAGTTGTTTTTCTTGATGAACCTACTGGTGGTGTTGACCCTGCAAGCAGAAGACAATTTTGGGAATTAATATATGAAGCAACAGACAGAGGAATAACAGTTTTCGTAACTACACATTATATGGAAGAAGCTGAATATTGCAATAGAGTATCAATCATGGTAGATGGC
Organism: Bacteroidetes/Chlorobi group bacterium ChocPot_Mid; assembly: GCA_003731675.1. GTDB lineage: Bacteria > Bacteroidota > Ignavibacteria > Kapaibacteriales > UBA2268 > ChocPot-Mid. The sequence goes on along the minus strand of RCNQ01000289.1, from coordinate 3,169 downwards.
AGGATTGAGGCAATGGATTCACCAAGAAATCTAAAAAATAAATTTGAAGCAGAAAGTATGGACGAAGTTTTCCATAAATTAGCAAGAAAATCAACAAGGACGGGAGATTAATTTGGGACAGTTTTTCGTATTTATAAAAAAAGAATTTTATCATATTTTCCGTGACCGATGGACTATGATAATATTGCTGATTTTACCAGTTATCATGCTCACTTTATTTGGTTTCGCAATTACAACTGAAGTTAAAAATACAAAACTGGGAGTTTTTGACCCTTCGAAAGACATTGCCACAAGGAGTATAATTCAAAGACTGCAGGCAAATGAATATTTCATTTTGAAGAAATTTATTTCTAACCCTGATAGAATTGAAGACGAATTTCAAAGAGGCGAGGTGGGATTAATCATTGTATTTCCAGAAAAATTTTATGAAAATTTACTTCATACTGGTGAAGGTCAAATTCAATTAATTACAGATGGCTCAGACCCAAATAATGCAATAACTTTAACAAATTATGCAACAAATATAGTAGCATCTTACCAGCAAGAATTAAATAAGACAGCTGTTATACCATACCAAATTGTACCTGAAATAAAATTACTTTATAATCCAAGATTAAAAGGAGCTTATAATTTTGTACCAGGCATTATGGGAATGATTCTGATGCTGATTTGTGCTATGATGACTTCTGTGGCAATAGCCCGTGAAAAGGAAAAAGGTACAATGGAATTGCTTTTAGTCTCCCCTATGAAGCCATTAGTGGTCATCTTAAGCAAAGTTGTTCCATACTTTTTTGTATCAATTATTAATCTTGCAACAATACTCCTGTTATCAGTATATGTTTTGGAAGTACCAGTAACTGGAAGTCTTTTTTGGTTGATAATAATATCATTAATTTATATATTTTTATCATTAGCATTAGGAATTTTAATTTCATCTCTAGTAAATTCACAGGTGGTTGCATTGCTCATCTCAGGTGCAGTTCTGATGATGCCTGTGTTGTTACTGTCCGGGATGATATTCCCGGTAGAAAGTATGCCATACTTGTTACAATTACTGTCAAATGCAGTTCCGGCAAGATGGTTCATTATGGCAATAAAAAAATTGATGATTAAAGGTTTGGATGTAACCTCAATTTATAAGGAACTAATTATTTTGGGAAGTATGGCATTCTTTTTCATTGTTGTCAGTTTAAAAACATTTAAAAACCGATTGTAATATATTTATGGGGAAATTATGCTAAAGTATCTTATCGAAAAGGAATTCAAACAAATAATCAGGAATAAATTTCTACCAAAGATGATTATTGTTTTCCCTGTCATTGTATTGCTTGTTTTACCATTTGCGGCTAATTTTGAAATAAAAAATATCAATTTAAGTATATTGGACAATAGTCACAGTACTTACTCATTACGACTTATTAACAAAGTAGTTTCTTCGGGGTACTTCAGAACAACTAACATTTCTGACAATTATTCAGATGCTTTGAAAAGTGTTGAGTTAGATAAATCAGATATCATATTGGAAATTCCTGCCGGATTTGAGAAAGAAATAATCAATGATAAGATTACTAAAGTTATGATATCAGCTAATACCGTAAATGGAACAAAAGGTGGTTTGGGTAGTGCATATTTATCAGGAATTATTTACGATTTCAGTAACGAAATTAAAAATAAAATAGCCGTAACAGGCAAAAGACCTGACCTGAATTTTGAAATAGTTACTCAATACAGGCATAATCCAAATCTAAAATATTCTAATTTTATGGTTCCGGCATTAATGGTTATGATGCTTGGTATAATTTGTGGTTTTTTGCCCGCTTTAAATATTGTAAACGAGAAGGAGAATGGAACTATTGAACAAATGAATGTAACCCCGGTAAAAAAGTTTCAATTTATCTTATCTAAGCTTATTCCTTATTGGGTAATTGGTTTTATAGTATTGAATAATACCTTTTTAATTGCCTGGTTGGTTTACGATTTGACACCTGCAGGAAGCTTATTGACTATTTACACAATTGCATCAGTTTTTGTACTATCTTACTCAGGTTTTGGTTTAGTAATATCTAATTATGCAAAAACAATTCAGCAAGCAATGTTTATGATGTTCTTTTTTCAAATTACCTTCATTTTAATTAGCGGTCTTTATACACCAATAAATAGCATGCCACAATGGGCACAATTTATAAGCCAATTCAGCCCTCTGAAATATTTAATAATATCAATGCGGTCAGTATATTTAAAAGGTAGTAATTTATCACAATTACTTACTCCTTTCATCTCGCTCATTGGTTTTGCTGTATTTTTCAATACTTGGGCTGTTATCAGTTATCGAAAAAAAGGAAATTGAAATACCGAAAATAATTTTTATTTCTGAGATACCGTAACTTTTTGTATATTGTATCGCAATATTCTAAAAATTAATTTACAGGATAATTATGAAAAAGTTTTATGTTTTAATGATATTCTTATTGAATTCAACTTTAATATTTGCTCAGCAGGTTTTTTTATCATATTACGAACTTAAAGATTTCATGCAAGCATCACCCGGAGCATTTAAATACGGTCTTTATGGCTATTTTAATCCTGCAACTACTACTTACCTCAACGAACCAGACATGTTGTTTACATGGTCTCAAGGCAACAAGGATATGGGAATTAATAAAAAATGGGGTATATTCATGGCATCACCAAAGCAAGATTTTTTAGCAATGCAAATGCCCAGTTCCGGATATGGAATCTTAGCTGAAACCGACGGAGATAAATCAGTATATAATTTCAGGTATTCTTTTGGAATGGGAAACAGGATTTTTAACTTAGGTTTTGGCTTTGGTTATTCTTTCGGTGATGTTAAATACTTCAACAGAAGCGGAATTTTATTCTTGGGAGGTTTACTAAGACCAATGAGAGAGTTATCAATTGGTTTGCAAAGGACATTTGCTTTTGAAAAAAGTGGAGGTGAAAGCGTTGTAGAATTAGCAATACGTCCTATCGGGACATATCCTTTTGCATTATTTGCTGATGCGGCAATGTTTGACAATCAAAGCATTAAAAATGCAAATTGGAGTACCGGAGTTTCATGGGAAGTTTTAGATGGATTAAGATTCAACGGAAGATATTTCAAAGATAAATCACTATCATTAAGTATGGATATAAGTCTTGGAAATATTGG
>RCNQ01000288.1 GCA_003731675.1 Bacteroidetes/Chlorobi group bacterium ChocPot_Mid | reverse complement strand
CTTTTACACCATTCCTGATTATCCGAAAATACATAAAACACAGGATTTTTAATACGGCTTTTCATTAATTCAATTGATTGATTGTAATAATCCATTCCTGCAAATCCATGATAAATTCTATCTTTAATATTATTAGTAAAACCACGCCGGATATGAAGACAGATTGAATTTGTGTCTAATATTTTTTCTGTCAATCCTTGAGCAACATCTGGCAATTTATTTTTAAAAGTAAAATCATTCCTTATCTCTTTTTCAAATAGTTTAAAGTATTTTTCACTTTGCCAATATCCATCTAAATACGAATTATCCGGATAATCCAATGCCTCGGGCTCAAAATGAAAATGCCTCTCTTTTTGAACTGTCAGATTATCTTGTACGCAATTTTCGACAACCTCCGAAGTAATATTAAAGATATTCAATTCAAAATCTCTGAATTGAAAAAATACTTTCTTTGTTCTGTCTTTCAGGTAACTTAAATCGAGGAATAATCCTGTATTGTTTTTAATAGCAAGACTCCTTCCGAAAGCATACTGGAACATCTGATTACCAAGCCCACCCTTTAATTTCACTGCTATCATAACTAATTAATCAAACTCTTAAAATCAATCTTCTCATCAAAAAAAATAAAGTTATGTGTTCTCTAAGTATCTTCTTGATTATCAACAATCTTTTTTATATCACTATAATTTATTTCCCGAAGTGAGCTGTCTGCCACAACAGAACGATAACCTGAATTCCAGAATAACTCAAAAGTATCAAGTAAATCCGAATTAATTTTCCTTCCGACAGGTTGATGTTCTGCTATTGATATTTCGATAAACCATATCGGTCTTTTTTCCCGTTTAATCAAATTGATTGCACCTTTAAGCACTCCATATTCTGCTCCTTCTACATCAATCATAATCAAAATATTGTCTTCTAAAAATCTATTCGAAATAATATTATCCAATGTATTAACTGGCACATTGTGATAATAATATTTTGAATTTCCTGCCCAACCCTCAATTAAGGAAGCACCTGTCCCCATTCCATATAACTTTGTTATCCCTATTCTCTCTGAAAGTGCAACCGGATGAATCTCAATCCTGCTTCCCCATCTATTGAATTCAATATTCTGATACAAAAACTTTAAATTCTCAGGTAAAGGCTCAAACGCAATTGTTTTTTTCTCTGAATGCAAGGCAAAACAACAATAATATCCAATGTTCGCTCCGATGTTGATAAATACATCAATTTTACAAATCAATTTTCTAATTAACCTCGTCTCTTCAACCTCAAAATTTCCTGCTTCCATCATCTTGTTACCTTTTAACAAAAATCCAAACTCTGTTTGAGTCGGTTTTCTACTATTATTAATCTTATCCCTTACTCTTCTAAGAAAAAAAGCTATGACCGGTAACCTGTAAATCACAAATTTCAATATTTTATCCATCAGCTTTTTCATCATTATTTTCTAATATTCAAATTTATTGATTGAAGAAGATTCATTAGATACTTCGGATATTTAATCAATAAAAAATATATCGGTTTTATTATTTTCAATAACATCAATTCGAATTCAGTTACATGTTCACTTATTGCCTTTTCCCTTTCGTCTTTTATTGTCTGTCTTAAATCTTTTTGGTTGCTCAATCCTTTCAAATCATTCACTGTTATCATCTTTTGGACATATTTGCTTGTACAATTGTATTTAAACACAGCATCTAAAAAAAACTTATAGTCCCCTGCAATTTTATATTCACTGTCAAAGCCTCTTGTTTTAAGAAATACTTCTCTTTTGACCAATGCATCTTGATGAGGCAATGTGTCCATATACATAAATATTTTTGTAACTTTCTTTGGAAATGTCTTACAAAATAGAAATCCATTCGAAAATTCAATTAAACCATTAGAATATAAAATATCCACATTCAAATTCATTTCCATTATTTCTTTCAAAACATTCTCATGAAAAAAATAATCACCCGCATTTAAAAACAATAAATATTCCCCTTCGCTCAAACCTATTCCCTTGTTCATAGCATCATAAATGCCCTTATCCGGTTCAGAAATGATTTTTATCCTGTCTTTGTAATTATCAATAACACTTAAACTTCCGTCAGTTGAAGCTCCGTCAATTATTATATATTCATAATCAGTAAAAGTCTGTGCAAGAACACTTTCAATTGTCTTAACCAGCAACTTTTCTGCATTTTTACAAACCGTTATTATACTTAATTTCATCCATCCTTAATTTAATATCATGTTTCCTCAATGCAAAAATATGCATTCTTTCACAAAAAATATTTAGTTTTGAACATATTGTTTTATTTAATTTAAAGATAATTATGAAAATAGCTCTAACTGGCGGTGCTGGTTTTATTGGTTCGCATATTGCTGATGCCTATATTAATTTAGGTCACGAAGTCGTTATAATTGACAATCTTTCTACTGGTAGATTGGAAAACATCAATCCCTCAGCAAGATTCATCAACGCCGATATCAACAGTTCTGATATCCCTGAACTCTTCAATGATGAAAAATTTGATATTCTTAATCACCAAGCCGCACAGATTGATGTTCGCATATCTGTCAAAGACCCAAAATATGATGCCTCGACTAATATAATCGGTAGCTTAAACCTTTATGAAGCTTGTAAAAACTCTGGTGTAAAAAAAATCATCTTTTCATCTACAGGAGGTGCCATTTACGGTGAACAGGACTATTTCCCTGCTGACGAACAACACCCTTTGCGTCCTTGTTCTCCTTACGGAATTGCCAAGTTAGTTAACGAAAAATATCTCTATTATTATAAAGAAATTTTCGGAATAGACCATGTCATTTTGAGATATGCCAATGTTTATGGTCCACGACAAAATCCACTCGGCGAAGCAGGTGTCATAGCAATCTTTATAAACAAAATGCTAAATGGAGAACAACCTGTTATTAATGGCGATGGCAAAAATACTCGAGACTATGTTTATGTAAGCGACATTGTCAAAGGCAATGTTTTCGCCCTGAGCAATAAAATGTCAGGCATTTATAACCTCTCTACTGCTCTCGAAACCGATGTAAATCAAATCTTTTACAAAATAAATCAATTTCTCGGAACAAAATTCACAGAATTCCACGGTGAAGCTAAACTCGGTGAGCAAAAACGTTCTGTCTGCTCATTTGAAAAAATTCATCAATCATTCAATTGGTCCCCCGAAGTTAATCTCGATGACGGATTGAAAAAAACTATTGATTTCTTCAAGCAAAAATTACAAAACATTTAAAACATGAATTTAGCTCTCCCCGATATAATTGTCATTCTTATATACTTCATTATTATTCTTTATGTCGGGTTTTTTCTTTCCAAAAAAATAGCCCCACATACCACTCAGAAAAAAAAACAAAATTCCGGGAAACCGATTATTGATTTTCTCCTTGCAGGAAGGAAACTCTCATTGCCATTGTTTATTGCTACTCTTGTTGCTACGTGGTATGGTAATATTCTCGGTATGGGAGAATTCATTTACAGAGGTGGTATTGTCGCATGGATTTGTTTTGCTTTTCCTTACTATATTGCCGCTTTGTTATTCTCATATTTCGTGGCATCAAAAATCAGAAAATCAAAGGTAAAAACCATACCCGAACAAATGAAGAAAACTTATGGTAAAAAAGTTGCTTGGCTCTCTTCGTTCATTGTTCTTGTAATCACTGTTCCTGCGGCTTATATACTAATGTTAGGTATTATGATTAACTTATTCACCGGCTGGACCTTGTGGCTATGCATCATTATTGGTGCTTTACTCTCCCTTGCCTACATTTATACAGGAGGTTTCAGAGCTGATGTCCTAACCAATACTGTCCAATTCGTGCTTATGTATTTTGGCTTTGCTGTACTCTTATATTTCACCTTCTCCCACCATGGCTCTTTATCAGTAATGCTCGAAAAACTTCCACAAAGCTTTAAGTCACCTTTTGGCAATTACTCCTGGCAATATATCCTGAGTTGGTTTCTGATAGCTCTGCAAACTTTCATTGACCCCGGATTCCACCAAAGATGTGCCGCCGCAAAATCCCCCGGAATTGCCAAACGTGGTATTGCTCTTTCTGTCTTGTTCTGGGCTATATTCGATTCTATGACACTAATCACCGGACTCTATGCCAAGGCATATTATATGACAGACAATCCCATTATGGCTTATCCTTTACTTTCTGATGCTGTTTTACCCGTAATCTGGAAAGGATTATTCGTTGTTGCTCTTTTAGCTACCATAATGTCAACATTAGACAGTTATGCTTTCATCAGTGCTATAACAATCGGAAAAGATATCTTAAAACCTTTATTAAAAATCAAAACTAATTATTTTAATAAAGATACCAACTCCAAAACCATCATCGAAGATAAAACAAAAAATCTTATTAAAACTGGACTTATTATAACCTCACTCATGAGCATAATCCTTGCAATTGTTCTGCCTTCAGCTGTTGATTTAATCTACAAAACATCATCAGTGGCTATACCCGGACTTTTAGCTCCTATGCTGATTAGTTACTCCAAATCCTTTACATTACAATCAAAAAAAGTTATTCTAATCATCATAGCATCATCTGGAGTTTCTTTGCTTAGCACAGTATTAAAAATTTATTTTGCTGAATTCAAAATTATTTCACAAATTGAACCTATGATACCAGGTATCATTTTATCTTTTATTTTAACATTAATATTTATCAGAAGAGTTAAGAAATGAATAAAATATGGAACTTACCAAATATCCTCAGCATGTTCAGGATACTGCTGGTTATACCCATGGGAATTGCTCTGTGGAATCAGGAGAATGTTATTGCTGTTTTAATCGGTATTTTGTCTTCAATTACCGACAATCTTGATGGTTACTTTGCCCGACGACTAAATCAAATCACTGAATTTGGCAAAATGATTGACCCTCTTTCAGATAAATTATTTGTCGGAGTTATTGTAATCATCCTTCTCATACAAAGCAGAATGCCATTATGGTTCGCTCTCGTCATCTGGGGAAGAGATTTACTATTGATGCTTGGAGGACTTTGGGCATCAAAGAAAATCGGCTGGGTTTTACCTTCAAACGTACTCGGAAAACTAACAGTTACCATACTCGGTTTTACATTGATGTTCATTATGCTTGATATAAAATTAATAGCTACCTTGGGTATCTGGATAAGCACTTTTTTCCTTACCTTTTCTTTTGTTTACTATACAATCCGTATGCTTATGGTTCTCAACAAACAAAATAAAATAGAAAAATCAGCAGAAAAATAATCCTTTTTGAGTTCAAACAAATAAAAACTTCGAAACTCAATCGAAGAAATTAACTTTTAAAATTTGAGTGGTTTAATCCTTGACTCCAAAAACAAGACTTGTACCAAAATCAGTCTCCATTGTCTTGATGTTTGAATAAGCGGCTTCTTTCAAAATCAGCCAGATATCTGAACTTGTGTAAACATCTCCACCTAAGGAATTAACCAACAATTCAAGCGCATACAATGTATTAAATTCAGGTGATGTCCTTTTATCATCAATTAATAAATCCTGAATAACAATTTTCCCATCATAGTTCAAAGACTCTCTTACATTCCTTGCTAATTCAATATTTTTCCAGATATCATTATGCTGAAACACAAATGACAGAAATACCAAATCATAGCCTGAGCCGAAATCATCACCCAAAATATCTCCCGTTTTTACTTCAATATTTCCTGCAACCTCTCTGTTTTTAATATATCTCAGGTATTCTTCAGCAAAAGGAGCACAATTCGGATATGTAAAAATTGTTGCCTTTATTGATGGCTTTGCATTTACAAATTCAATCGCATAATCTCCTACTCCCCCACCGATATCCAAAACCCTTTCCACTCCTGTCAAATCTATCATTTTTACAATATCCGGTGCCAGAATTGATGAACGCCAATGTACAGCATCTATAAAATCTTCTGTCTCTTCATGGGAGTAATCCTGTATCCCTTTTACATCAGGATTTTGTCCGCTTCTTACTGCTTCTGTCAATTTCCCCCATGCATCCCAAAGACGACTGCTGTAATTCATTATACTCATATATTCTGGTTTGTTCCTGACCAGAAATCTTAATGAGATTTTAGAATTTGTATATTTATTTTCCATTTTTTCGAGAAGTTCAAGTGCTACAAGTGAATCCAGCAAACGTTGGGTCGCTTTCTTATCAGCATTTATTGTTATTGCTATTTCGGATGCAGATTTGTAATCTGTTGCAATTGTCGAAAATATGTCCAGCTGACAAGCTGTGAAAAGCACCCTGCTCCTTTGGTATCCATAAACCATCTCTAACAGTGAAGATATTGCCGCATCATCTCTTTTGAAGGGTTTCCATGTTTTCATTTTTACTCCTCAGCACCATTTATTGAATATTTTGCAATTTACAATTATTTAAAAAAACGAAATTTTTTCCTCTTCTCCAAATATATCTTAAAATTATTTAAAAATATATTCAGTTAATAAATCATTATCTCAAAATTTCAAAAGTACCAAACAGAATTCCGTTAGTTGTAGTTAACTTTAAATAATATCTTCCTGTTGCCAGAATTGGTATCTTGATGTTTTCCGTCTGCAAACCAGCAGTTGAGAATTTACTCTTTACTGATGTACTAAGTTTTTGTCCAAGTGCATTATAAATTTCAATTGAAATATAGCCACCCTGATTCAAAGCATAGTCAATTTTTAACTCACCATTTTCCAAAGGATTAGGATAAATTTTTAAAATTTCATTCTTCTGTGGCAAAGGATTATATTTACCGTCTGCTATTCCATAGCTTTTTGCTGTTTCTCTTGAAGTTATACATTTTGTTTTTAAAGATTCAATATCATTACCAGCAAAAATACTGAAAGCAACCCTCGCCGTATCACCGGCATACAGTTTAATCGGTCCTGCACCCGTAACCAAAGACACATCCGTTACTGAAGTCTCCTTCCTGTAAATCCCGCTCGATAGCATCATCCACTTTTCCCAACGATTAAATCCGTCCCAAACTCCGGGATTTGTTAAACTTGTTCCAGGATTATCAATTGCAAAAAAATTGGGCTTATGTCCCGAAAGCATAGCAATACCCACCATCGGTAAGCTATCAATTGCTTTATTCCTTGCATATCCGAATCCAAGATTATCATCAAATTTTGCAAAATTATTCGCCCCCGATGGTCCTATGTCCCAGTCAAAATACAAACCCAAATACAAAGAATCATAATTCCTTTTAAGCGAGTCCTGCTCTTTATCTGTGTTATTAATTAAATCATATACCACATAAATTATATCCCTGTTAAATGCATCATCAAACTGATAAATGCTCTGCTTAACCTCAACAGCTACTTCACTTTCAGATTCAAAGGATACGAAATTGCATTCACCTTCTTCAGCAGAAATTGAGCCTGGCTTTGTAATTTTTAAAGCTTTTTCTGTCCAAAATGACCTGTCTTGCTCCATCTGGTTACTTGCTCTTGCTACATTTGATACTTTCCCAGGTGGAACTCCAATCATCAATGCTCCTTCATATAACAAATTTGAACCGTTTTTATACCTGAATCCCTCACCCTGAACATTTGCAGGATAATCATTAAAACCAATATTCCCTCTCGAATTAAAAGTTACTGACAGATTATTAGATTTCATCGTCCTGTAACTCGGATTCATTACAAAACTTATGTATTCATTCCCTACAAATTCTTCTCCGTCATAAAAAACAATTTCCAGACTCATTAAATAATCAATATCTGCATCAAGCGGTAATTTCAATTTAAAATGCTCTCCCAA
>RCNQ01000287.1 GCA_003731675.1 Bacteroidetes/Chlorobi group bacterium ChocPot_Mid | reverse complement strand
TTAGGCAATGGTGTTTATGAAGAGGAATTCAGAATAACATTTCCGGTAAATGGGAAAATGGCTGTTAATGAAAGCAAAACTTTAAGAGTGAAGTTTAATCCTTTGAAGGAGGGCTTACGTCAGGCAGAACTGGTTATCTACAGTAACGCTGATATAAAAATTCAGAAAGTAAATTTGACAGGCACAGGTACAAATGCTGTTAAAAAGATTAGTTTTGTTGGGGACACATTAGTTAAATTTGACACTGTAGAGGTAGGTAGTACGAAGGAATTAAAAATAAGATATCAGAATTCAGGTAATGTGATTTTCAAATTAAACAAGGTAGAGTTAAAAGGATTGACTTCACCTGCAGATTTCATTTTGAATGAAATAATTTCTTCTGATATTCTGCCAGGGACTGTTTCCGAAGTCAGTATGAGCTTTTCACCAAAGGAAGTCGGATTACACGAAGCTGAAATAATAATCAAAAGTGATGCTGAAGATGCAATAATCAAAATATCAGGTTTCGCTATACCACCAATATCAGTTGAAGAATTAATTGGAAAACAAAGTTTCTTTTTTGAAACTTATCCAAATCCTTGTTCAGATATGTTGTATATAAGGTTATTTGACAGTGAGAAAAAAATTAAAGCGAAAGATGAAGATAATTATTTTATTAGAATCTGTGATGTTTACGGTAATGAGAGAATGTGTTATGATAACCGAAATACAGTTAGTAAAGAACTATTAACAGTACCAGTTTTTGGCTTAGAAAACGGAGTATACTTTTTAGAAATCAGGTCAGGTTGTATAATTGAAAACAGGAAGTTTTTAATTTTAAAATAGATAATTTAAAATAGTAATTATGAATTAACGTTGATATATAACTATAAACGTTAATATAAAATTTAGTATTGTTTAAATGAAAAAAATAGTTATTTCTTTAATTGTAGTAATTTTATTGGTTTTATCATACATATTCTTCTTTGATGAATATTTTGATTATTTAGAAGTTATAAATAGTAAAAATTTAAATTTAATTGAAAACTATTATAAAGAACATCCCAATGGTTTTTTTACTGAAAGTGTTAAATTCCATGAATTATCAATTACAGATGATATCGAAAAGTCAAGAAATTTTATAAATCAATATAGAAATAGTAAATACATAGATGAAGTCAAGAATAAATATGATGCCATTTGGTTCAGAGAGATTGAGAGATATATAAAGCATATTAAATCAACTCCGGGAGCTGATCCCAAAGCAGTAAAGTTTTTTACAAGTCTTTTGTATTATCTTAGGGATAATTATACAAAAAAAGTTCATTTGAATCTTATAGGTGACGTAGTTTTAAAAGAATTTAAAAATTATGATAAAGAATCTCAAAATGCATTAATAAATGATATCAAAAAGACACCTGGCTCTCCGCCACTTGGTCCTAATTTATTACCATTAACAAACGTTTATAGTATGGGGCATATTAAAAGTCTTGAGGAGATTGTTAAACAAGCTTTAAAAAAGAGTTTTGAAAAAGTTTTGAGTGAAAATTTTATAGAAGTTATTACAGATGATACAAGCAAAAGTGCAGATTTAAGGATTGATATTTTTTATAAAATCAAGAATGAAGAATCTTCAATAGAAAACATTAAAACACCAGCTTTGTGGGAGTATTGGCGTTATAATAAATTTGTAGCATATTTGATGGGAATAGCTATTGATTTCAAATTTAAGTTTACCATACCAGGTACCAAAGAAGTGTATTATTTCGAGACTGAGTCATTTCCAGGTGACTTTGTCAGAGAAATTGGTGATGTGAAAAATGGTTATGTGATGATGACCAAGATGTCCTTTGATAGATTTGCTCAGGACATTATCAATAAATTTGGTTTAAAAAAGCCTAATCAATTTTATTTTTAATTATATGTTAAGAGCAATAAAATATTGTATTATTATTTTCATAATGTTTTTGATTGGATGTACTAATCCGTTTGCACCGAAGTTGGTAGATTACGATGAAGGCAAAGGTTCAGTAACTGACCAGACAACAATAGATGGATTATTCTCGAACTTTGCTTATGCCTACAAGATGAAAGATACAGTTGTGTATGGTAATTTGCTAACGGATGATTTTGTATTTACATATACTAATTATGACAGGGATCCCGTGGTAAATGAGTCTTGGGGTAGAGATATTGATATGATTACAACCAGCAGATTATTCAATGCGGCACAGAGATTAGAACTAATATGGAATGAAATTAGTCTTTCGATTAGTGATAGTTTGAAAATGATAATTACAAGAAGTTATGCGCTTGATGTTATGTTTAATCCTGATGACAGATTTAAATTGCAGGGGAAAGCTAATTTTACTTTAGTTAAAGCAAGTGACAATGCTCCATGGAAAATACAACAGTGGAGGGATATAACTAATAATTAATTTCGTTCAAGTGTATTTATACTATTTTTATTTTCCATTTACCTTTTTTGAAAATTATTATTGATATTATTGTCAGGCATGTTTCAGCTATGACTATTGAATAGAATACTCCCTGTTCTCCAAAATTTAAAATCTTTGATAGTAAATAAGCTAAAGGAATCTCAACAAACCAAAAGCAAATAATGTTTATTTTTGTTGGTGTGGTTGTATCACCAGCACCGTTGAAAGCGTGAAGGACAACCATCCCATAACCATAAGCAAGGAAACCATAACTGACAATCCTTAGTGCTTCTGCACCTTTTTGGATTACTTCCTTATCTGAAGTCAGCAGAGAAATCCAAAAATCTGGTATGAGGATATAAATTATTCCTATAATCCCAAGCACAATCAGGTTATATTTTCCGGTAATCCAGACAGATTTTTCTGCTCTGTCAGGTTGTTCAGCTCCGAGATTTTGACCAACCAGAGTACCTGCCGCATTGCTGATACCCCAAGATGGTAAAAGTGAAAAAATAATTATTCTTATCGCGATTGTATATCCTGCAACTGAAAGACTTCCAAAAGTAGCCAGTATTGCCATAAGTCCTATCCAACTTGAAGTTGAAATGATATTTTGTCCGATTGAACCAACAGATAAGCGAAAAATTTTCTTAATTATTTCGAAATCCAATTTAAACATTTTCAGATTTAAGTTTATTCTGCTTTTCCTTTTAAAGAGTATATAAAATTGATAAATTACTCCAACTCCTCTTCCAATTGCGGTTGCAGTAGCGGCACCTTCAATTCCCATCTGGGGGAAAATCCACCAACCGAAAATTAGTATAGGGTCAAGAATTATATTAATTACATTTGAAACCCATAATACCCGCATAGAAATTGCAGGGTCTCCTGCACTTCTAAAAATCCCGTTTATAATAAATAATAAAGTAATTACTATGTTAGAACCAAACATAATTGAAGCATAACCTGAGTAATTAAATATTACGTTTTCTGAAGCACCGATGAAACGTAATATTTCAGAAGCAAAAAGTAATCCCGGTAAACCGATTATTATTGATACAAAAACCCCAGAAAATATTGCTTGTACTGCAGTTTTTGAAGCTTTTTCCTTGTTATTTTCTCCGATTCTGCGAGATATTATTGCTGATGCGGCGACTGATAACCCAAATGATATTGAATAAACGATTGTCATCAATGATTCTGTTAATCCGACAGTAGCGACTGCCTCAGGACTTATTTTTGATACAAAGTAAATATCAGCAATGGCAAAAATTGATTCCATTGCCATTTCCAGTATCATAGGAATTGATAGAAGGAATATCGCTCTTTTTAAGTTTTCTTTGGTATAATCTCTTTCTTTTCCTGAAAGTGATTCTCCAATTTCCTTAAAAATATAATTGATTTTCGCCATTTAAAAATTCTGTAATAAACAGGAACAATATTAGTAAAGGATTAGTAACTTGGCAATGACAAATGAGTCTTCGAATTTAATTAGCAGATTATATGTTCCTGTTCTTAAATGCGAAAGATTTAGGAAATTATTATTAATTCCTTCCGAGATAGAAATATTTTCTGATTTATAAATTATCTCACCCAAATTATTTAGAACTTCAATGATAGCTGAACCGCTTGCAGTTGTAAAATATTCAATATTTATTTCACCATTAGCTGGGTTTGGTGATATTTCAAGGTTGGATATTTTATTACCGTGAATTACTAATCTGCTTCCGCAAATATTTATTAAATTGAAAATCGAAGGTGATGTTTTGGTGCTTACTGATTTACCCCACAATAATTGCGATTTGTTGAACCTTATATGAGAGGTATCAATCTCAGCAAGCCCAGCGATGCCATGAATTTCAGCGAGTCTGCCACTTGTCGGGAAATCACCTTCAACTCTGAAACCTATAATTCTTCTGTCATTCAGGATATCATTTCTGATAAGAAATCCATTACCATATTTGCTTGTCACATTTTGAGGCAGGAATAGTCTTGGGTTCATCGTTATTTCTGCTTCAAAAAATCTTTGACCATTGTAAGGGTGATTTTCATCATTAATGAAATCTATGTTTATAGTTGTTTTATCCTTTGGGTCAGCGAAGACATCAGGAATAGTAATATTTGAGGAACCTTTGTATAATCCTAAAGTAATATTTTTTTCTGCGGCACAGGGACCAGCAATTAATTTTAGATTAACATCTGACGGGGGTTCTCCCAACCAACTGTTCCAGGAAATTATTATTTCAGATTCTGAGTGTGGTTTAATATTTATTGGTAATTGTGATTTGACTGAAAAGTAACCGATTGGGTCAATAATTGTATCATAAATAAAGATAGTATTGTCAGAATTATTGATAATGGCGACATTTCTCGTTAATATTTCTGGAATAAACCTAAGGTCATAATGGCTTAATTCATAATTAGTACCAATACCTTCACCACTAATGTCAATCTGGAAAGAGAATTTCGATAAATTTGAATGTGTAATAAGCAGTTTACGTGTCTGAATTCCAAGTCTTAATGGTTCAAATTTTATTGATGCAAAGATTGTGTCTCCTGGCTGATATACCATATCGCGATTAGTTAAGGATATAAATGGGTTATATTCTTCCTGTATAAACTCATGCTTGTTGATTGTTAATGGTACTGGGTCATCATTTATCGCAATCGCAAATGTTTTTTCTACTGCACTTCCAACACATGTCGGGTCAAACATAAATTTTTTACTTAGCAATCTAATGTTTCTCATTTTACCACGAGAATGAATAGGAAGATAATAAGATGAACCACAGGAATAAATAATCACGGAATCAGATATTTCTCCTGTATCCAGAGGTGTATAATTCAGATTAATTTGGATACATTGTCCTGCAAAAATATTTGTGTCTTTAGGTAATGGAGATTTTAATGAAAAGTGAATACCGTTTTTTAGCCCTACTGAATCAATAGAAAGAGGGACAGGACTATCAGATTTTACACAAATAGCGGCAGGTAAATTGTAACTAACAGTTTCCGAAATAAATGCCGGAGTAAGCTGTAAATCAACAATATTTACAGATGGAGTAATAATAGTGAAACTTGAATCGCTTTCATCGGATTCAGCGTATGAGAATCTCCTTAAATACAAATTATCAGAAGAAGCAGATGATGTTGCTATCATCGAACCTCTCGGAGAAAATGCAAAGTCAGTTAGTTTTCCAGTATGACCTTTGAATGAATTAAAACTAACATCAACAGGAAGGTCCCAATAAGAAATTTGGGGGTCAGCTAAAGACCCTACAAGCAGTTTGGTGGAAATAGGACTGAATTCTAATCCAACAGGATCAGAAGCAGTTCGCCTTAATCTACGAATCACTTGCTTCGATGGAATGTTTACAACGCAGATGTCATTTCTGTTGTCTGAAAACATTGTAATGTAAGGAGCTTTACTTGCCAATGCGATAAACTTACCGTTGGATGCGACTGACATATCTAAAATCAAAGGGAAGTCAGAATAATCAATCGAATCTGTAACTGTAAAATCAGGCAGATGTAGTATTTTTATAGTCCCATCCATCAAGGAAACTGCAGCTTGGTCAAGGTCTCGGTTAAAAACAAAAGATGTTATTGGCTTATCAAATGCGAGGTCTTTAATAAATGTGCCATCATTTGCCGAGTATATTTTTACTTTCATTCCAATATCAGGAATAAAAGCAATAAATTGTTTTTTGTTGTCGAATCTTGCATTTTTAGTGTTAAAACCTTGTTCGATTGCAGTTCTAAGGAAAGGGAATTCTTGAGAATAATTAAAAAAAGCGATAGAATCTTTCCTTGGATAATCATTCAACCAGTAGAAAGCTATTGCAAATATAGAATCGGACCGAGTAAAAGCCATTCCTGTCACCCTTATTTGTGTAGCAGGGTAATTTGGTTGAGTTAAATTAAAATTTTTGATAGATTTTTCTGTTACTGTATTCCATGCTGTAATTGTTCCGGCATCGTTTGCGGCAAGCAGGACTGAACCATCATAATTGAAAGCGAGTTTACTAACGGGTGTGTTGTCAATTTTTAGTAATGTAGGTTGTGTTGCACTAAAGCTTTGACGAATTCTGATTAGTGCTGATTTTGTAGGAATAT
>RCNQ01000286.1 GCA_003731675.1 Bacteroidetes/Chlorobi group bacterium ChocPot_Mid | reverse complement strand
GGGTAGTACTTTTACACCGAGTATATCGAAATTTATGTCTAAATTAAACAATTTGATTTACGAAACATTTCCTTATGAAAGATTTGTAACGCTGTTTTATTGTGAATTAACATTATCCTCAAACAGACTTGTACTTTATGCTAATGCGGGACATTGTCCACCAATTCATTATCGTCCTACCACGGATACCTGGCAGAAACTGGATTCTACAGGAGGTTTTTTGGGCTTGCTTGAACATCAGAAATTCGGAGTTGAAAATATCAGAATGCATCCTTCTGATATACTTGTTCTCTATACTGACGGAATTACAGAGGCAAGAGATAAAGACGGAGAATTATATGGTGAGGATAGATTGTTCAATGAAATAAAAAAATATCATGAAAAAACACCTGAAGAAATTGCTTTTGCAATAATTGAAAGTGTACAAAGATTTACTAAAGATTCAGATTTTAGTGATGACCAGACTTTAGTAGTTATTAAAAGAAACAGTAAATAATTGCTGTCAAGTTTCATATTTTGTTTAATTACAAGATACTTACAAATATAAGCATTAATTAAATAATTATTAATTTAATTTAAATATTAAAATTATTCTTTAAAAACATTTGGATTAGTATAGATATTTATTTAATTTTCGTTGTTCAAAATTATGAAAATGGTTATTGATGAGAAATAGAATTTTATACTTGGGTTGACCTTGAATAAATAAATTGATTTTTTTATAAATTTTTGAAAGGATAATTGATACTTATAAAAAAATAATAGATTTTTATTTTTATTAAATTAACTATTTCTTAACCAATTTAAGGGGAATTTATGGATACTACAAAAACCGAATCCCAACCCGTAAGGGGATTTAGGAATAGGTTCCAAAAAAAACCACCTATTTACCTTACTATTCTAAGCATTTTTATTGCTTTGGTACTGATGTCAGGAAATGTCTTGGCACAGAAAGCCGAGATTAAAGGGAAAGTTGTTGATAAAACGACAAAGCAAGCTTTAATCGGTGCAACAGTTGCAATACCATCTATAAGAGCTGGTTCTGTTACTGATAAGGATGGTAACTTTTCGTTCAAAGCGCCAGCAGGCAAATATACTTTGAGGGCTAAGTTTATCGGTTATGATGATATTTCGCAAGAAGTAACATTAAAAGCAGGTGAGACAGAAACTGTCAACTTTGAGTTAACGACAAGTGGTATTACAACTGACGAAATTGTCGTTATTGGACTAAGCGGCGAGGTTGATAAAAACAAACTCGGTAATACCATTGGTTCAGTGAGTGGCAAAGAAGTTGCAAGAGTGATTTCTTCCTCTGCAATAGATGCTCTTAGCGGTAGAGTTTCAGGTGTTCAAGTTACTAAAAGCAGTGGAACACCCGGAGCTGGGACTTACATTACAATGAGAGGTAGAAAGACTATTATGGGTAGTTCAGAGCCTTTGTATGTAATTGACGGTACAATTATGGACAATGATGCTCTTTATGACCCAAGTGGAACCAAACAATTTGGTAACAGAGCAATTGATATCAACCCATTGGATATTGAATCAATGGAAATACTCAAAGGTGCTTCTGCAGCAGCAATTTACGGCTCTCAAGCGGCTAATGGTGTTGTTTTGATTACAACTAAAAAAGGAGCATTATCTCCTGAGGGGAAGCCATCTCGTATAACATATTCTTCTAATGTTCAGGTTGACCAAAAGTATGGTTCAGTGCCACTTCAGACTACTTATGGTCAGAGAAAGAAGGTTAATGAAACGACTCAGACTCCTGGCTCAAGCGATTCTTGGGGGGCAAAGTTACCAGCAGGTACAAAAACCTATAAACAAGATGAGGTTCCTTTCAGGACTGGCCTTTCACAAGTTCAATCACTTTCGATTTCTGGTGGAGTACCCCAGTTTGATTATTTAGTTAATGGGACTATCGAAGGAATTCAAGGTTTTGTTGAAGGTTCTAACTATGACAGAGCAAGTGTCAGAGCTAATTTGGGTATGTCTTTGTTACCAGGTGTAACTTTACAAATTAATAACAATTATATTTCAATCAACAATGATTTACCTCAAGATGGTTCGAACACTTCTGGTATTTTGCTTGGTGCTTTAAGAACACCTCCTGAATTTGATAATAGTAAATACTTGTATCCTGATGGAACTCAAAGAAGGTTTGCAGGATATGATAATCCGATTTGGACTCAGAAGATGAACACATTCAATTCAAAGATTGACAGGTTTATTCATAGTAGTGATTTGAAATGGAAGCCATTTTACTGGTTGACTTTTGCTGGGAATTTTGGCTTGGATAATTACTCTTATGCTAATGTTGAAAGATTAGCTGTTGGAGCCGCAAGTTCACCTAACAGAAACGGTCGAATTGAACATCAAGCAATAGCAACCAATCAGATGAATCTGGATTTCACAGGTACTTTATCTCAAGCTTTTTTTGATAACCAATTGCAAACCAACTTGATTCTGGGAAGTCAGATAATATGGTATGACAACAAAAGCGACTGGGTTAATGCAGTTGAGACATCACCACACTTTGATGCAATCGAAGCAGGTGCTACAAAAGATGGTGGCTCAGCAATTTACAAGAAGAAAACAGTAGGTTTATTTGCTCAATTAACATCTACTTTGTGGGATAGAATTTCATTGACATTAGCTTTGAGAAGAGATGGAAAATCTACTTTTGGTTCTTCAGAGAAATTCCATTATTATCCAAAAGCAGGATTGTCTTACACACTTTCAGACGAAGAGTTTATGAAAGATATCAAAGACATTTTGAGTAATGTTAGATTAAGGGCATCTTATGGTGAAGCAGGTTCACCAACTTTACCTGGAATTTATGCGACGAATTACTTGTATGGAACCGGTGGATTTTTTGACCCATGGGACAGAAGTTCAGTAGCTAATCGTAATGGATTTATCGGATATCGCCAAGGTGGATTACCAGCTGATTATAATGTAGTAGCAGGTTCTGATGTTATTGGACCTGAACGTACAGTTGAAAGAGAAATTGGCATTGACTTAGGTTTTCTCAACAATCGTATAGGTTTAGAAGCTACATATTACTATGAGAATATGTTTGATTTAATTCTTGATGTTCCATTAGCCGCATCAACTGGGTTCGACCAGCAATTAAGAAACGCAGGGCAAATGTACAATCAAGGGCTTGAACTCTCATTAAAAGCTACTCCGGTATTGACTGATGATTTTGTTTGGAACTTTAATTTTAACTATTCTACTGTTACAAATAAAGTCACAAAACTTGTAGGAGCAGATTACGTAGCACTAAACGGAGGTTTTGTTGGTATTCAAAATATTGCAAAGCAAGGATATGAACTCGGTATATTTTATGGAGTAGGATTTTTAAGAGATGAGAATGGGAAAATAGTATATTCTCAGTGGGACCCTGATTTCGTTAATGAAGACGGGAAAAAGGGAGCAATCTATTATATGGATAAAGGTAAAAAGGTTTACAAAGACCAAATGGAGATGGGATATGTAGGAGCTCCAATTCACGATCCAAATTTGAGGATAATCGGCAATCCTAATCCAGAGTTTCTATTTAGCTTTAGAAGTGATTTCACATTTTTAAAGGACTTCACTTTCAGTTTTCTGATTGATGCTGCCTGGGGATTCGATGTTTGGAATGGAACCCGTGGAGCTTTGTATAATTTTGGTACTCATGGTGATACGAAGGATAGGGAACAATTGTGGAAGAATGAATTAGGTCAACAAGTAACCATATTTACAGGTTGGGATTCATTAGGAAACGCACAATTTGAGAATGCAGATAAAACACAAAAGTATCGAACTTATGAAAATGGTTTTTATATAAATGAACCACATGTTCAAGACGGTTCGTTTATTAAATTGCGAGAGGTTTCATTGGAATACAGGTGGCATGGCTTGCAAGAGTGGAATATTAATACAGTTGTATTCACATTGACTGGCAGGAACCTATACACCTATACTGATTATACTGGGTTTGACCCTGAAGTTAACACATTCTCACTTGCAGAAGGGCGTGGGTTTGATTATTTTACATTGCCGCAAACGATGTCTTTCCGTTTCGGAATATCAATAATCTATTAAAAGGAGGAAATTATGAAAACGATGAATTTAAACAGAATTAGCATAAAACTCTTGCTCTCGTTGTTTGCATTTGTGTTAGTTGTAACTTCTTGTGATATTGATGACAGCATCAACCAATCACCAAACGCAATTAAGCAAGATAAAATGAAATCTATTGATGGTATTTATGGTTTGACAATAGCAATGCAGGTAGCTGCCGCTGATTTTTACTCAAGCGATAGGTCAAGAATTAATAGTATGTTTACTTGGCAGATGGTCGCTCCTCCGGGATTAGGAAGACCACAGCCAACTTACTGGAACAGTTATGCAATCACAGAAGATGGTCCACCCGACGATGCATGGAAACTCACAGGTTATCGTGGAGTGAAGATTACTACTGATATAATTGCTTGGGCTCCTGATGTATTTAAAACAGAGGCTTATGCTGGAAAGTTGAATACAATTATGGGAATGGCGAAGACTTACAGAGCTATTTTCTTTGGGGAAATGGCTGCTATGTATGGTTCTATTCCAATTGAAATTAATGGATTGGAACCTCCAGTATTTGTAAGCCAAAGAGATGCTTACACTAAGGTTCAATCATTATTAGATGAAGCCCTCACTTATTTTGCGAATGCTGGTGCATTAGATAGGGATTTGAATTTTGGTGGTGATGGTGCAAAATGGACAGAAGTTGTTCATTCATTGAAAGCAAGGTATCATCTACATATGGGAGAGTATGGTCAAGCATTAACTGAAGCAAATTTAGGTATTTCTACAAAGGCAAATACTTTATATGGAATTCATACTAATAATGCAGGAGAATATTCACCCTGGGGACATTGGACATTAACAGAGACTGGTGAGCCGATAAGATGTGAAGCTACATTTATGCGATTGCTCAAATCAGAACCAAATGACAATCGAATTGCTGAGTATTTCACACCAAACGATGATGGGGAATACTGGGGTTATGCTTTGGATACAAGGACATACAATCCTGCACCAGATCCAAAAGAAACTGATAATTCGCTAACTTGTCATTTAAAGAAGTATGGTGGTTATGGTGATTATTTCCCGGCAATCTCTTATGAGGAAACAATCTTAATCAGAGCTGAGTGCAAAGCAAGAGGTACAGATTTACCTGGGGCTATTGGTGATGTAAATATCATCAGGACAAATGCAGGTCTTACTGATTTCTCAAGTACTGATAAAGATGCTACTATTGCAGAAATCTTAAAGCAAAAGTATTTGCAGTTATTCCTCGAGGGTCAGGCGTATCATGATATGAGAAGGACAGGCACTTTACCTGAAAGTGGTGTTCCATATCGTTGGATTTATCCGATAAGCGAGAAAAATGCAAATCCTCATTATGCTGATGTAAAAGAACATGATAAATTTCAAGACCCTGAGTTGGTTAGATGGATTTTGAATAAAAAATATGGAGGTATTCAAGATTAACTAAATGTAAATCGAATTATAAGAACCGGTGGATTTATATCTGCCGGTTTTTTTATAAAATAATTGTTTTAATATACGTCAAAAATATAAAGGGGAGTTCTAAAAATTAACATACTGAAAAACAAGAGAATATTCATATTTTTGAAGCA
>RCNQ01000285.1 GCA_003731675.1 Bacteroidetes/Chlorobi group bacterium ChocPot_Mid | reverse complement strand
GATTATGCAACCGACGAGCAAGCCTACAACAGCCCAGACAATTCTTTTGCGGAGTTCTTCGAGGTGCCCGAGAAATCCCATACCTTCTTCGTTGTTGGCATTTATTTTATTTTGTTTTTCATTTTCCATAAGTTTAAAATTATGAAATTTTATCTATATTTTTGATAATTAAATTATGATAAAAAAGTAATTAATAATAATTGAATCAATTGAATAAATCTGAATATCAAGGGTTAGAACAGTATTTTTCGAGCATTTGTTTTGCCTGAGAGCTACCTAATTTTGTAGCGGTCTGCCAATCGGAACAAGCGGCATTTTTTTCATTTAGTTTATAAAGAACTATACCACGATTGTTGTAAGCATCAGCAAAGCGTGGGTTTAAACTAATGGATTTGTTGTAATCTTCGAGTGATTTTTGGAGGTCGCCGAATTTTGAAAAGCAATTTGCACGAAGATAATAGTTCAGATAATCATTAGGAGTAATTTTTAGTGATTCAGTGAAGTCTATGATGGCTCCCTTGAAATCACCGAGAGCATCTTTAGCAATAGCTCTGTTGAAATAGCCATCGGGTATGTTGGGTTCAAGTTTTATTGCTTTGTTTAAGTCTTCGATAGATTTTTGGTATTCACCGAGCAGTCCGTAGATGGAACCGCGATTGTTGTATGCTTCAGCATAGTTTTTGTCAATTGAGATTGAGCGTGAGTAATCGTTGAGAGCTTTTTCCAAATCACCTGAATCTTTCCAGAAATTACCTCGAAGAAAATATACAACTGAAGCTTTTGGGTTATCTTTAATTGCATCACTTAGGAATGTATCCGGAGAAGCAAATGTTTTAACGTGTAAGAATGAGTAGAGAGATAAAATCACAGTGATGATAATTCCGAATTTGAATATTTTTTTTGTATCAATTTTTTGAATTATGGGATTAATTAAGATTAAAAGAGCTATTATAAATCCAATCATCGGGAGATAAGCTCTGTGGTCGAGATAGTGATAGAACATTTCGGATTTAGGATAAAATCTACTGTAAAGCATTCCGGGTAAGACAAATAAAACAAACCAGAAAATTTCGAAGAGAAGAATTTTTGAATATAAATTATTTTTAATTTCATTTTTATTCTTAATGTAAAGAAAGATAAATATTGCGATGAATACAATGCCGATAATTGTTGTAACCCAGCTGAAAACAGGAAGAGACATCAAATTAATGGGCAAAATGAATTTTGAAATGTATTCAGGGATTGTTTTCAGATTTTCGAGAAAGGGAATAATACCAAAAATTTGATTTTGAGGTAAACTGCCTGAATAAGTGAATCTTAAATACCCCCAAACTAAATAAGCTACAACCCAGAAAGGGATGCTTGTCAAAATCTCTTTTGTAAATATTTTTTTTCTGAAAATTAAGGAATATGAGAACATGAGCAAAGGAAGTACGATTGCTGTTTCCTTTGATAAAAAAGCAAAAAGCAGAAGAACAAAATGAAAAATTAAGTTTATTGTTTTCTTTTTTTCAAGATAGGTAATAAATTGAATGAAAGAAGCTAAACCGAAAGCTGCAAGGAGCAGGTCTCCCCTTGATGGAAGCCAAGCGACATTTAAATTAAATAACGGATGAACTGTCAATATTAATGTTGCTATCAAAGATATTACTGATGAGAAATCAAAGATTCGTAATAAGCGATAAACTAAAAGTGATGACAAATAAAAAAGAATTAAGTTGGTCAGATGAAAAATCCATAAAGCACCTGAGCCGATTTGTGCGTCGGTAATAAATGTGATTGTTTGGATTGGTCTGTAAAATCCTGAAACGGCATCTGAGAGAAATGAATTGCCTGCGAAAACATCAATAAATCTGGCATTCATCAGATTTTGCATATTGTTGACAATTAGGAAATCATCATCAAAACCAGTAAATGTGAAGTTAATAACCTGAAGGTAAACAGCAACAATAAAACCAAGTATGATGATGAAATATGTTTTTTCAATTTTAAGAATAAATTTATTCTCAGAAGAGTTAAGCTGAGTTACTTTTAATTCTTTTTTTTGTTCAAAATTGTTTTTAATATTTTTTTTGTTCTTACTCATGTCGTATCTGATTTTTGGAAATAATTAATGACAATATAGCGAAATTAATCTTGGTACTTCTTGATTACCAAGTTTTGCGGCTTTGTACCAATCGAGGCAAGCCGCAGAAGTGTCTCCCATCATTAATTTAATATTGCCACGGAAATGGTACAGATTGTGGTTCAGACTATCTATTTTTTCACAAGTGTTATAATCCTTGATGGCATTGTCGAATAGTTTCAGATGAGTATAACAAACTGCTCTGTTGAAATATGCCTGAGCATATTTGTTATTTATTTTTATTGCCTTGCTGTAAAGACTGATAGAGTTATTGATATTACCTTTATGGAATTGTATTGAAGCAAGCCCGAAGTATGCACGGGATTCGGTAGAATCGTATTTAAGTGCAGAGTAAAAATCGTTAATTGCTGAAATAGTGTCACCTTGTTTTATTTTGATGTTAGCTCTCATATAATAAACCTTAGGAGAGTCTTTTTTTATTTTAAGTCCGACTGTGTAAAGAATTTCAGCTTGATTGATGTTGCCGACCCTGTCGAGCAGAGAACCAAGATTGAAGTAAACTTCAGCAAACTTTTTATCAGATTTGATGGCTTTTTCAAATTCTCTGATGGCTTCTCTGATTTTTCCTTTGCTTTGAAGAATCAATGCTCTGTTGTTGTGTGCTATAACGGATTTAGGGTTTTTCTTAACAGCATTGTCATAGAAATTTGATGGATTGGCATAAATGGAACTTGAAAAGAAGTTAACGGCAGAGTAAATGAGAATGACAGTTATTGATATGGTTTTGAGAGTATAACTTAGTTCAAATGATTTCAGAAGGTAGAACATATAGATTACAACTCCGACCATTGGCAGATAAGCTCTGCATTCGAGGTAATCGAAATTTGTTGAGCCCCTGCTTGCGAACATTCCAGGAAGAATAGTAATAATCATCCAAAGGAGACCGAAGAGCATGTAATTGCGATTGTTTTTTCTAAGAATAATCATTGCTATCATGATTAATAAAATTAAAATCCCTGAGATTATATTAAATGTTGAATAACCGGGAATTCCTGTTAAATTGACAGGTATGAAGAATTTGCCCAAAAGCTCTGGAATAAGTGGAAGATTATAAATAAAGTTATTGAGTAAAGTATTAATATTTTCTAAAGGCAAAACGACATTGCTTCTTATATCGAAATAAAAAAATAAAATAATAATCCAGCATACAAAAGTGGCTATATTTACTTTTCTGAACAAATTATTTTTCTTTATCAGCAAGGAGTAAATCAAGGATATTATCGGAAGTATAATGGCTGTTTCTTTTGAAAAGAGAGCGAATATAAAAAATATTAAGTGTAATTCACGCAAGATAATTTTTCCTGATTCATAGAATTTTATATAGAGGAAGAATGATAAAAGGAAGAAGATAGTCAGAAGAATATCATTTCGTCCAGGAATCCATGCAACTGAGTTCAGCAATAAAGGTGAAACAGCAAAAAATGCGACAGTGAAAAGATTGAAAAATGAATTTTTAAGATATGATTCTTCTGAGTTGGTTTCATCACTTTGATTTCTGGATAAATAATTCAAAATGAAAATCAGAATGACACAAGATAAAATGTGAAAGATTAAATTTGAGAGGTGGTAAATAAATGGTTCTTTACCACCGATTGAAGCATCGAGCATAAGAGACAGAGTCAAAGTCGGTCTGTAGTATAGTCCTTGCTTTTGAAAATATGAATCAGTATTAAAAGCATCCATTATGTTTTTAGGATTGCTGATTTTTTCGTAATTGTCGAGTATTTTTATGTCGTCGTCGAGCATTACGAAATCATAAAATAAGGTTTTCGAATAAAGCAGGAGAACAAGAAGAATAATGAAAACAAAACCGTATTTTTTAATAATTACGAGATTATTTTTCATGGGAATCCCTTTTCTTTTTTTCTACAAATTTTATTGTTACATAATATGATGAATTTTGTGCATTGCTTTCAATCCGAAAGATGACAGTATCGTCATTGTTGCTTAAACCTTCTTTATTTACTTCAAGTCGTAGTTTACCAGTGTCAAGAAAATAAACATCATTTTTTTCGATAACTCCGTTAGCACAATAGCAGGAACCGGAAATGGATTTGATATTTAAAACACCAATACCTTTATTGAGAACAACAACATTAGCCGTAATAAATTGTGTAGTATCCTTTTCGATTTCGATTTTTGAAGGAATGATTTCGATAACAGGTTTAGTTATTTCAAGCTGATTTATCTTATGTTCCTGAGCATGATTCAGTGAGCAACAGCATATAATAATTAATAATATGAGAAAATTGGTTTTAAGCATCAATATCCTCCCATAATTCGTTAAGCATTTGTTCGAATGTAAAGAAACCTTTTTTTCTAAAAATCCATTGTGCGGCAGAAACAGCACCTTCAGCAAATGCAGTTCTGTTTTTTGCTCTGTGTGTAAGTTCGATAGTATCTGAGAAGGAGTCCAGAAAAACAGTATGAGTACCTGCTAATTCACCACCACGGACAGAAGCGACGTGAAGTTGTTCCGGAGAAATTTTATCGTTGCATCTATCGGTAAAAATTTCATTTTTACTTTCGACATTTTTCAAAATTATATTGGCTAAAGTCAAAGCTGTACCAGAAGGACTATCTTTTTTTCGTTTATGATGAAGTTCATTAATGAAAATATCATAGCCCGGTATTTTGTTTATGAGTTTCGAGGAAAGTTCCAAAATTCTTTGGAAAATCTGTATTCCGATAGAGAAGTTAGAGCCATATATGCAACCGATATTATTTTTTTCAACTATTTTTCTTAAATCGTCGATTTGATTGTACCAGCCAGTAGTGCCGATGACAATATTTTTCTTGAGGGAACATAGTATTTCAACATTTTCTTTAACAGATTCTGAGAAACCGAAATCGATTGCAACATCGAAATCATATTTTTTTGATGCAGAAATTTTATTATCTATTTCGAATATATCAGTAATTATATATTTATTATTCATGGCAATTTTTTCAATTTCCTTGCCCATAGCTCCATAACCTATGAGAGCGATTTTTGGTTTTTTATTTTGCATAATTATCCTTGACATTTGCTAAATATTTTGAAACAAATTTAACAAAAAAAAAGGGATGTTGGTAGTAACATCCCTTTTAATTATAAATAAAATTTATTTTTCAAATTCGTTCAAAGGTGTTTTAATAATAACCTGAACTGTACGGTTATAGAATCTGCCTTCGGGCAAAGTATTGTCGTATAAAGGTTCATCTTCACCAACGCCACGTTTAGTCAATGAACCGAATTTACCACCTGTTTTTTTCATGATGCCGCCGTGAACAGTATTTGACCTGCGTTCTGAAAGTTTCATGTTGTGTTCGTAAAGACCAACAACGTCAGTATGTCCGATAACTTCAACATTAGAACTTGGATAAACTCTGTCATAGACGTAATCTCTCATGATTCTTTCGTTTACTGGTCCTGCATCTGAGCGGTCAAATGGGAACAGGATTAAGCTGTATCTTTCCAGAGTACTGTCTTTTCCTTCGCCGACTTTACGGTCTTCGACTTTAACTTGCATAACAGGAATTTTGATAACTGGTGATTTACATTCGTTCCCGTTGATGGTTGTGATAATCAACTGAGCCATGAATGGAGTTTCGTCAACCGGAAGATTCATTTCTTCGCTTTGCCAATCCCAAACTTTTGAAACATCAGTCGTTCCAACATCGTTTAACACTTTCCACATTTTGTCGCCGTGTTTGATTTCAATTCTTCTTTTTGTTACCAGCAGGTCTTCAATACCGTTGTTCATAACGAATTTCATTTTGTCTGGTTGAGGGAAGATAGTCGGGTCTTTGTCGAAAACCGGTTTCATTATTTCCCAATTGTTGCAAAGGATTTCAACTCTTCTGTTTTCAGTAATGCCTAAAGTATCTTTAATGTTGGATACAACAGCGGGTTTATCTCTGAAAGAAAGTTTCATTCTGTCTTCGCTGATTTTCCAAACGTTTTTAAAGTAATCGTAAACTACCTGAGCTCTGTTTTTAGACAAACCTGGAGTTTTTTCTTCTGGTGATGTACCGTCATTGCAACCGACTATTTCGATTTTTTCGTTAGGGAATTGATTTAATCTGAAGCCATAGATGTTTAAAATATGATAGTATTTGTCAAGAGTACCACCTGCAATTGTTGTATCGCTGAACGAAGCTGTTTCCTCAGGTGATTTGAATAATATGTATCTTGAAGGTAGTTCAGCAGAACCGAGTGGGAAGAAGACATAGTTTAATAATGGGTATAAATCCCAAGTTTTTACTTCTTTCATGATGAGTCCCCGGAAATCAGCTAACTCGGGTTTGTCAGCTTTGTAGGTTCTTACGTGTTCAGCTTCATCAATTTCGGTGCTGAGAATCGGGTTTTGCCCTAATGTCAGAGTAACGTAAATTTCGTCTTCAGCTTTTCCTGCTTCTTCAGCTCTTTCTGTTACCTGTGGTTTATCAACTCTCTGAACTTTTGAGACTTCGCCATATTTGCTGTTTTTTGCAGTGATTTCCAAGTTAACAAATTGTATATTGTCTTTAGGATTACCGTAATCGGCATTAGAGATAACAATTTCGAATTCTTTTTTGAAAACGTTGATGCTGTCTTTATATGTTTTATTAGTAATTGGGTTTTTCAAAGTGATTTCAGCTGGAATAAATGCCTGACTGCAATCGTCAATAACTGTAACTTTAACGATTTTGGTTTTGTAAAATGAAGGAACAAACGCCATGAATAAGTCAAGGTCGCCCTGATAACCGGCAAGGTCTTTTCTTTTCGATGAGAAATAGATAACATCACCACCAGCAGGAAGAGTTATAAAAAGCTCATCTTGGGGAGTATTGATTGGTTCACCCATGTTTTCTGGTTTTGACCAATTTCCTGTTTCTTCATTGTATCTGCTGACATAAAAGTCAAGACCACCGATATTCGGAGTATAACCGTTAGAGGAGAAGAACAAAGTAACACCGTCAGCACCAATAAATGGAGCGTATTCTCTTCCGGCAGTGTTTACCTGAGTAAGGTTCTCGGCTTTTTTGAATTCTTCAGTATCCCAATCATAATCGGAGTACCAGATATCGAAGTTGTTATCACCATTGGGTCCGGGTCTGTTGGATGCAAAGTAAATTCTTCCTTTGTCAGCAGTAATAGAAGGCATAGATTCCCATTTTTCAGAGTTTACGTTTGGACCAAGGTTTTGAGGTCTGCCCCATTTGTCTTCTTCAATATCAGCTTTGTACAAATCGCAATCACCGAGACCATCGGGACGGTTACAACCTGTGAAATACAAGCTTTGACGGTCAGCGGCAATAGATGCGGCTCCTTCGTTGAACTGAGTATTTACACCCAGGTTACCATAGATGGTCGTTGTATCAATATTAAAGGGTTTGAAAAAGTTAGTATCCAATCTTTCAGCTTTTTTTGTCGCCCAGAAGTCATGTGAGGATTTATTTGTTTCTTTATTCCACTTACTGCCTGGACGGTCAGAAACAAAGTATAAAGTTCTTCCGTCTGCACTGATTGTCGGAGCGTAGTCGAGTCCTTCATAATTTACTACAGGTCCCAAGTTAATAATCCTGATTGTTTCTTTCTTTTTTGTTATGTCCTGAGAGAAAACAATTGAATTCTGAAATAAGCAAAATACTAAAGCTATCGCTATAAATGTAATTAACCTATGCATAAAGTTCTACCCGTATTAGTTATTATAAATCTTTATTTTCTTTTTTACTTATACCATTTGCCAGATAGTATAGTTTTTTAATAATTCCAAAATTTTAAATTATAAAATTGCAAAATAATAAATTTCATTAAAATTATTTTTTATTAATTAGCAATAAAAATGATTATTATTCAATTTTTGTAATTGAATAATTATGTAATTTAATAATTATATTATAATTATAATAATGAAATATAAAAAAAAAGTAAGTACCCTGAAAAATTAGTAATTCTTACTACATCAGTATTAATTGATTTTAATATTTCTTAATTGAAGAGCGAGTCTAAGTTCGAGCATTATTCTCCACTTACTGAAGTTGAGATTAGTTTGTTCCGAACTAAATGAAGTTAATGGTATGCTGTAGCTGAAATATGGTAAGAAATAAATTTGGTTGCTGATTTCGAAATTAAATCCTAACATTGGCTCTAATGAAAACTGTATGATATTTGTACCTTTAATATTATTATCTTCAAGCGTTATCATCTTGGTATGAGTACTATCGAATTTTAAATCTACAATTTCTCCTGTTGAGAGTGTGTCACGGAACTTTAGTAATTCTTTTGTTTGTATGAAATTATTTTGAGAGATAATTGTTGTTCCTATCCCAAGTCTGAAGAACATGAAATCTAACGGTTGCCACTGCAGGAATGGGTTTAGTGAGATTTCACTAATTTTAAATTCTGCTTTGTTCCTGTATGGGACTGGTCTTTCTTCATAGCTGAATGGCGGGTTGGTCCTAATTTTGTTTAGTTCTGTTTTTTGATAAGATGTTTCAGAGTTTAATGTACTGAATGTCAGTAAAGAACCCCATTGAAATTCGGGAACAAAATCTTTTATATATATTGCACCGACAGTTATACCCAAACCTTGAGCGTCATCAAATTTGCAGGTTTCACATTCTGGTTGGTAAATACCGGATTGAAAATTATTGCCTAAACCGAAAACAATACCAACTTCGGTTTGCTTAGGTGGAGCCTGCGGTTCAAGCGGAGTTGCAAGCTTTTGAGCAAAGAGTAAAGAGCCCGAAAAAATCAAGACAGAAATAAAAATTATGTTTCTTAACAATATAATCATTAGTTTAACCGTATTTAAAAAAGTTAAAATACAAATTTGTTGAAATTCCTAATGTAATGAATAAGAAATAATACTTTTATTGTTTAAATCAACTAATTAATTGGAAAATGCAGGAAGATTCAGGAACAGACAACCAGTCAGCAGTTGTTAATCAGCACACTGACAGTTTAAATGAACAAGTAATTGAGGTTAATCCAGCCCGTTTAGCGGCTGTGAGAATAATCAGCCGTTTCGAGCGGAGTGACGCTTATCTTGACAAGCTGATGCTTAAGGAACTTAGGGATTCAAGTTTTTCTAATGAAGATAAGGCATTATTAACGGAATTGGTTAATGGTGTTATTCGTTGGAAATGGAAGCTCGATTGGGTTTTAACAGGGTTTTATAAGGGTGATTATCTTAAGTGTCTCAATATTGTAAAAAATGCTTTACGTGTCGGGCTTTATCAGATTCTATTTTTAGACAGGATTCCTGACCATGCTTCGATTAATGAATCTGTTGAGATTATCAAAAGGATTCAGGGAGAGAAAATTGCAGGTATAGTCAATGGCGTTTTGCGTAATATCGCTAGGAATATTGAAAATATAAGATATCCTGTTAAGGAAGATGATGCTGTTTATTATTATACTATTATTCTTTCTCATCCGAGGTGGATGGTTAAAAGGTGGATGGATTTATTTGGTGAAGAGCAGACTGTAAAATTGTTGGAGGCAAATAACAGGAAACCCGACACAAAAATTAGAATCAATTTGCTGAGAGCAACAATTTCTGAGGTAATTTCTGAATTGAGAGAAAAGAATATTGATTTTGAGCAATCAGCTTTTGCTCCTGAGTCAATAATAATTAAGAGTAAGGGCGAGGATATATCCTCATGGGAATTGTTTACTGAAGGAAAGATTACTATTCAGGACACAAGTGCTTATATGGCTACAAAACTTGCTTTTGTCCGTCCGGGGCAAAGAATTCTGGATTTATGTTCTGCACCCGGTGGAAAATCATTTGCACTGGCAGAGCAATCTAATGATGAGGGTATTGTGATTTCAGTTGATAAATATGAATCTAAATTAAAGTCAATTAAGGAGGGAGCAGAGCGATTGCATCTAAAGTCAATTAAGACAATGGTTGCAGATGCTTCAAGTGTTGAATTTGAAGAATTGTTTGATGTTGTGTTTGCCGATTTGCCTTGTTCGGGTTTAGGTACTTTGACTAAAAAACCTGATATCAAATGGAAAAGGGAAAGAGAAGATATAGCTTTGCTTGTGAATACTCAAAAGGAGATTATTTCAAATGCAGTGCGGTTTGTCAAACCTGGTGGTGCTTTGATTTATTCTACCTGTACGATTGAACCAGAGGAAAATGAAGATGTAATAAGCTGGTTTTTGGCAGAAAATCCTGATTTTACATTGGACCCTGCAGAAAAATATTTACCTGCAGACATTTGCAGGAGTGGTTGTATGCAGACATATCAGCATATTCATAATATAGATGGTGCTTTTGCAGCAAGATTAGTTAGAAAGACCTAAATAGTTCTCAAAGATATAAGAATAGTATTAAAAAAAAAAGCGGAGTCTGAAATCAAACTCCGCTTTTGTTTTTATCAATCGCTATTATCTTACGATTACCATTCTTTGTTGGTCTTCGAAAGGTCCTGCTTTCATAATATAGTAGTATGAACCAGATGACCAGTTACCAACAGGTACTGATACTTCGTATCTTCCTGGTTGCATTACCTGATTAACAGGGACAGCAACGAGTTGATTTGCACTGTTATAAATCTCAATCTTGGTTGGGCAATCCTGAGTGGCAATTTCAAATTCGATGGTAGCTTCATCGCCTGAAATCGGATTTGGTTTAACTGCACTTAGGTTGAACGTACCTGTTGAGAATACAACTTTACGGATATCGAATACGCAAGTTTTGTCAAGTAGTATTGTTGAACTTGCCGGGTCGATGTCAACGCAGAGTTCCTGATTTAATTGAATAGCACTTGCCATTACATCGAAGTTAGATAGATTCGAGTTTAACTTTGGAAGGTATGTTCCAAATGTTAATGTCAATATATCACCACCAGCAGGAACATCGAAAATTATATTATCGAATCCTGGTTTCTTAATGATTTCGATTTCGATTTCACCTTTTACTTCGTCAAGATTAGGCGTTTTATTTTCAACAACTTGTCCGTTCTTGTATCCTTGAATTATGTTTTTAACTATTCTGTATTCGAATACACCAGCGTAATTGTTGAATACTGAACCTAACAGGATACCATCCTTTTCAGGGTCAGTAGCCAAGTTATTCGGGTCAAATTTTAATTTCAAGAAGTCACCGTTGTATTTGACGTTGACTCTGAATCCAATAACTTTTGCTCCAGTCATATTAGCTGAAGGTTGAATGGATATTGTTCTTGAAATAACCCTGTCAATCTTATAAGGTTCAGTATTGTTTACTGGAGTAACAGCTAAAGCTCTCTGGTAATGAACTTCCTGACCAGTTACAGTTGCAGTCAAAAGTGAGTCTGCATTCAAAGCTGAATTACGTACTTCAATAGTAGCTGTTCTCAATTGTGGAGGTGCTGTTGTTCCCGCAGTAAATGTAACAGGAATTGTTCTTTTTTGATTAGCAGGTAATTTGTACCCACCTGCATCTGCCGGGTTAATGCTGAAGTAAGAAGCATCCTGACCAGTTATCTTTACCTCAAGTATATCCAAATCAGTTTCGTTTGTATTAGATAATACAACCTGAAGATTCGGGTCGCTTGAACCGAGGCAAATTGTAGTTGAAGCTCCTTGAAGTGTAGCGCTTTGCAATAAGCCGTCACCTGTCCAGTTAGATGTTACATTTGCTTCTGCATCGCTGACTGTTGTCAGACTTGCTGTTGCAGGATTACCACTCTTTGCGGCAAAGTCAGCATCGAATGTTATTGATTGTCCCGGTTGTAATACTATCGGGAAATTGAACATTGGGTCTTGCTTGTCGTACCTGAATGGTTCAGGATATGATGTCCAAGCATTTTGGATTTCAGGGTTAATATTCAACTCTGTTAAATCCATAATTGTAACGCTGTCTCCATACTGCCAAGCGGTATTGTCAAGGTTTGTTATTGTAACAGACTTGGTGATGAAGTTTTTGTAGTCATCTTTAATCATAGCACCAAAATCAACATCCTTTGTCTCGATTCTTGGGACAATACCTGTACCTGTCAATGTAGTTGTTACATTAGGTATAGGTGGATTTGTCTCATATCTGAATGTCAGTGTTGCTGGTCCTGTTTGTGTAGGTTGGAACCATACCGGAACAATAACTTCTTCACCTGGATTTAATGTTCTTAAGAGGTCTCCTCTGTTGAATTTAAATGCTGCTGTATCTCCTACGGAATTCGTATAGGTTAATCTGTTGATTGTTACAGCGGCAGTTCCTCCGTTGTATAATCTAATACATGTGTCAGGGTTCATAGCATTTCTGACTGCTGGATAAGGATTAATCGGGAATGTGTTAGGTCTGTGAATTCTTTTTCTTTCCCAATTGTAGCTTGTTGCAATCAAATCTGATTTAATTCCGATACCGCTAAGTACGCAAACACTGTCAATAGGATTATTGTTGTTGTACTGTGGATCCTTGATTGTGTTGCTTATAAATACTATTGAATCAGGATAACTCTTTTCCTGGTCAGGAAGGAATTTGACCTGGAATGTCCTGACTTCCTTTGGTCTCAATCTCAAAGGTGTTGAAGGAGTAATCTGCTGTTCAACCAATTCATCTGAAGTGTAAATTGTCTGTCCCGGAACTAAACTCATTAAGAATGGTCCTTGATAATCATAAATTTCAAGAAGAACTGTACCTTTGTTTTCTATATCAAACTGTCCGTAAGCGGCAGTACCTACCATTGTTGGTGGGAATGCCCAATCTGAAACGTCAATGATTGGTGAACCGACTAATGCTGAAGCATAAGATTTATAGGCAAATACGCATGTATCACCAACGCCAATTGAATCCCAGAACTCACCTTCGTATTTTGCTTCGAACCTTACAATGAATGGGAATGAGTCTTGTGGAGCTATCTCCAGACCCTGAGGCCATTCTTCTTGCAATGGGTTTGTTCCTGTTGCATCCCAGAGACTGAAATTGGCATTTTTTTTCTTTAATCTTAAGTAGAACATTTTTGCCGGTGATGTTTCGGAGTTGTTAACAACATAGAATTTTTTATCTGTTACTTGTCCGACACTATGAAGACCGTAGTCTTTAATCTTAGGAACAATTGATAATTTTACGGCATTGTATTTTATGAATAATGTTGTATCGTTTCCAGCACAGTCAGCAAATGTAATAACAGCATAAGCATCTTCAGTCGGGTCAACAACTTCAAGTCTCCATGAAGTAATTTCTGTTTCGCAAGGCATGAAATCACCGTGGTAGAGTTTGTAGTTATAGCTTTCGTCTGAATGCATATAAATTGTGCTTAAGTTTGACCTGTTATCTGGGTCGTCTGGTTTGTCAACGACATATTTTGTCTTTAAAACATTAACAGTACCATCGCATTCCATTAACCATTCTGGAACAGGAGGTAAAGTATCAACTTTTGTTAAGTCACCCAATGCTACTGATGTCGGGAAACCATAAGAGTCATAGCTTGAGAATCCGTAGGCATAAGCGGCAAATGGTGTTGAACTTTTAATTTTATAAACACCGTCACCAGGCAGAAGCAATGTTTTTGAATAATATGTTTTTCCACCGGCAACTTTTTCAAATGGGTCACCAGGAACAGGTGACAAGTCTTTCAATGGCATCCATGAAAATTCTCCACCAATAACCTGAGCGAACATCAAATCATCTGGAATTGTTCCATACTGAGTTGCTTCGTAGCAAAGGTTAATGTAATTATATGGGAATCCGTAGCCACCTCTGATACCAGGTGTATTGAAAATAATTTCTCTTTGATATTGTTCCAAAGGAGTAAGAACTAATTGGAACGGGTCGCTAACGATGTTGTCGTCCTGCTGACCGCAATTGAATTGAGTAACGCCAATTGGTTTGTCGCCACCGATAACAACAGGTCTTACCTTTCCTTCGTCAGCTCTCATGTGCAGGTAGCCATTTTGTTCTGTGCCGCCGGCAGTTCTCAAAAAGCCGATTTGCTGATGGTCTCTGAAGACTTTTGTTTTAGCTTCTTTAGCGAAAACTTTGATGATGGAGTTTTTCAATCTGTTAACAATTCTTGTAACATGATATTCAGTTCCCCAAGAGTTTGTTGGTAATTCCATTTCTTCAATAACGTCGCAACAACCGCAGTTTGTTGGGATGTAAGCACAGAAGTTACCTGAAACAACTCCGACAGGTTTTGTAGCTTGAACAGTACTACCTGTTATTTCAGCGTGTGAACCCAAACCTGAAATAAGCAATACGTCACCTTTGTTTAAGTTCCAAGTAGATGTTTGTCCGGGCATCAAGCCACCTGCGGTTTTTGACCAGTCAGTACCACCCATAGTGAATGTAACTTTTGTTTTGTCATAAGCGGCAGTAATACTTGAATAGCTTGGAAGCCATTGGATAGTATTTGGTGATGGGTCAGCAAAAGATGCTATGATAT
>RCNQ01000284.1 GCA_003731675.1 Bacteroidetes/Chlorobi group bacterium ChocPot_Mid | reverse complement strand
AATTATTAAAGAACTAAGCTAAAACCATTTTTGCTGAAATTAACAAAATAACTTATTAAATTCTACAAAAAGAGTTCCGCCAATCTCTTACATCCTAATTTTCAACTTTTTAACTTCTATCTTCTATTTTCTATCTTCTATAAAACCTCTCCTCCTTCAGTGCCAAGGGCTGGTATGAACCCTTAATTTTCGGAGCTACGGAAGGATGTACACCGAAGGAGGAAATGGTTAAAATCAAATAATCGTTAACCGATAATTACTATCGGATAAGATATTTATTCATTGGCTGCGCCTTCTTTGTGAGGAACTTCGATATAGCTACCTCCAAAGTAAGTGTAAACCAATTTACCTTCTTCAATCAATTCTTTGATTGCTTCCTTTCCTTCTTTTCTTTTGTCGTACTCGTCGCCGAACAATTCCTCACAAGATTTGTGAAGGTCGGTAGCTTTCCATTTTTTCATACCTGCGCTCTCACTAACGAGTTTGAACATGGTATCTTTCACTTTGGCAAGTTCCACAGCCATTTTTAGTCTCCTAATTTAATTTTAATAAGTTAAATGTACAGAACGTTTAAACGTCAATCCAGCATGCTTGAAATCATCAATATGTTCCTTACGGAATTCAATGCCAGTTAGCTTAAAGAATTTAGGCCAGCCGATTCTTTCTATCCACTCACCGATTCTTTCATGTTTCCTTGCATTTGCCGCCCATACTTCAACAATATTCCTGATAGCAGAAGTTACTTCAGGCCATCTTGGAGGATTGTTAGGTATAAATGGAATTGCAAGCTTTGAGAACATCGGCTCATGCCTTGCATTAGAAACTTTGCCACCAACCCAAATAGAAACACCGTCATTAAGCGGGTCAGCCAAAGGTAATGCAGGACAAACTGTAAAGCAATTTGCACAGAACATACAGTTTTCTTCTAATATCTCCACTGATTGCTTGCCTTCGTATGTTGTCGGTCTGATAGCCGCAGTAGGACATGAGGCAACAACATTTGGTACTTCGCACATTTTTGGAAGGTTCTCCTTGTTGATTTTTGGAGGTCTTCTGTGAATACCTAAAATTGCAATATCCGAGCAGTGAACAGCACCGCACATATTCAAACAGCAAGCTAATGCAATACGAATTTTACCGGGTAATTTCATTTCTTTGAAATATTCAATCAGCTCATCCATAACTGACTTAACGATACCTGAAGCATCTGTTGCTGCTGAGTGACAATGAACCCATCCCTGAGTGTGAACAATACTTGTGATTGCTGTACCTGTTCCACCGACTGGGTGACCCATTGCTTCTAATTCCTTAATCAAAGGTTCAATATTTTCTTCCTTTGTCAATAAAAACTCAACATTATGACGAGAAGTAAATCTCAGATACCCTTCTGAATACTTATCTGCCAATTCTGAAAACATCCTAATCTTTTTTGTACTGACTAATCTGGGAGAACCAGCTCTGACAGAATAAAGCTTTGCTCCTGTGTCAGAAGTATGAACTAAAACCCCAGCTCTTGGTATTTCATGATATTTCCACTTGCCATAATTCTCCTTAATAATAGGAGGCAGGAATTTCTCGTAATGAGGTGGACCTATATCTGTCAATCTTTTTGGTGTATCTTCAGCCATTTTTATTATCCTTTATCTTTGTTATTATTCTTGTTTAGTTAATTAATTATTCTTCTTCAAAGTATTCTTCATAGAATATATAAGGATTTTCCCTTGGATGAGCGACCATCTCAGGAACTGGCTCTAAACCAACTTCCTCGAGGAAATTACCTAATCCAACTCTTTGCATAAACTCACCGATTCTTTCTCGGTTCTTACCTTCTTCGCACCACAAATCCCACATATTTTCGATGACTTCTAAAAATTCCAAATCATCAAAAGGTTCTTCAATCTTAACGAATGGGAAAATAACAGATGATAGTAATGCTCCTTCAACAATAGGTGCTTTAGAACCAATCAATATCACTGCTCCACGGTCTTTGCCAGGTGCCAAAGCTTTGGGCATAACATTAATGCAATGCAT
This sequence comes from Bacteroidetes/Chlorobi group bacterium ChocPot_Mid, assembly GCA_003731675.1. Classification (GTDB taxonomy): domain Bacteria; phylum Bacteroidota; class Ignavibacteria; order Kapaibacteriales; family UBA2268; genus ChocPot-Mid. Next base: position 4,178 of record RCNQ01000284.1, on the reverse strand, counting down.
ACAATGTCTGCAACTACTATTATCAATTTTTAAGTCTTTGCCATCCCAATCCAAGCATTTACCGGGACATTGCAAAACAACTTCGTGGATAATATCAGTACCATTCTTTGCATATTCTCTAACTTGTTCCATATCCACCTGAATTTCATCTCTCCATGTACCAATAATGGATATATCAGAACGGGCAACAGATGCAACGCAATCATTCGGACAGCCTGCCATTTTGAATTTCATTTTATAAGGGAATGCAGGTCTGTGCAATTCATCCTGATATCTATTTGTTATATAATAAGTCAAAGCCATCGTATCGTAGCATGCCCATTCGCATCTTGCCTTGCCACAACAACAACTCGGTGTACGTACGTCTGAACCAGAACCACCAAGGTCAAAACCTAACTTTGTCAATTCTGCAAAAGTTGGTTCCAATTCTTCTGTTCTTGTTCCTAATAAAATAATATCTCCTGTAGAGCCATGCATATTAGTCAAACCTGAGCCATGCCTTTCCCAGATATCACAAATACCTCTTAATGCTTCTGAGGTATAGAACCATCCTGCAGGTTGATTAACACGCATAGTATGGAAATGTGAAATATCCGGATATTTTTCTGCTAAATCCGTATATCTGCCGATTACTCCACCTCCATAACCCATAACTCCAACTATTCCACCATGCTTCCAATGCCCGATTTTTTCTCTGTAAGATTGCTCGAGCAAACCTAACAAATCATTCGACATAGCATTGTTGGCTGCAGCCATTTTAATTTCTTTCACGAAACTTGGCCACTCGCCACTTTCAAGCTGGTCGAGTAATGGAGTTTCATACTTTTTGTCAACTGCCATTTTTACTCCTTAATTAATTAATTATTAATTCAGTTACTTTTTAGCAACTATGTTTATTTATTTTCTATTATTTTCCAAATACTTCGGGTTTATTTCCTCTGCCATGCATTTTTAAAAATGTTAAACCTAAAAACCTATAAATCATATGAGCAAATTTTGAATATGGCATATACCATAGTAAGAAAAATACTAATGTCAAGTGGATAAAATATGTTATGTAAGCTAAAACAGCTACCCCACTTAATCTGATGAACACAATACCCATACCAGTCAGACCGACACCAAAAATTACCCACAAAAACAGCCAGTCATTATAACTGCTTTTTCCGTCATGTTCCTGAGTTTTGTATCTTTTTAATAAAAATAATAATAAGCCGATAACTAAAAACAATCCTGATATAACACCTAAAACTTTGACGGGATGAAATAACCCCATCGGATAAGGCAGGTAAAATGAAATTGCCATCATAAAATCATTATCAAACATGTGCCCATAATGATAAATTTCACCAACAACGACAAGTCCTGTCGCTATCATAGTTCCAACAAAACCGTAAAAAGCATAAATATGACCGTATCTTCTATTCGAATTCGTCGGGCATTTTTCGAATTTTTTGTGTGCAAGAAAATCCCACAGCACTTTCCATGCGGCTTGAAGGAAAGACATTTGAGGTTCACCAATTTTATTATTCTCTTTTAAACTTTTCCAATAGTTAGTCAAACCGATACCAGCAAAAGTGAATATCAATAGATTTCCGGGAATGAATAACCCTTCGATAACGAGTTTGTGAACGAAATCTTCATACTTCAGAACTCCATCTCTTACTGTAAAAAATTGTCCGTCGAATCCGTGGAAAATCCCGTTAGTAGCTAATACCATCAAAAATATAACAAAAGCAGCAAAGAGAAACAAAAATGGCAATGCTTTGGGATTTGCCATAGCTGAACCCATAAATCTCGGGAAGGAAAATTTCTGATAAATAAATGACCTGACAGCTCCCATCAAATCAGCAGGTCTTGCTCCCCTCGGGCATTGCAAACTGCAATCCATGCAACCATGACACAACCATATATCAGCGTCACTTAAAAGTTTTTCCTTCTGTCCCCATGCGGCTTGTATCATTTCCTTTCGTGGGAATGCATATTCTTCGGGTGACAATTGGCACACAACCGAGCATGTTGCACATTGATAGCATTTTTTCATTGTTTCGCCACCATGTTTTTTCAGATGTTTGATGAATTCTACATCTGTTCCAATATTTTGTCTCTCGCTCAATTAATATTCCTTTTTTGTATTTTACAAACAAATATCAACTTAATTTTTTCCGAATGCTTTTTTATATTCGTCACTTAATTCCAATGTCTCTTCGCCAAAAAGTGAAAATTTTAAAAATTTAAATCCAAATTTAAGCAATTCGACATCATCTTTTTTCATTTTTGCTTTTTCAGTTTCACTTACTTTAAATCTCTTGAAAAATGAACTGTTGAAAACCAGCTCTCTGAATTTATCAATATCATAGCAAACCGTATAGAACATTTCGAGTTTAATTGGTTCATTAATTCTGCCCTGCAAAAACTTTTCGTGCAAAGATATTTCTTTGAATATTTCACCCAACTCGACATATTCATTTACTCCCTGGTCGTTCATCCATTCTTCAACAGACCATTCTCTGCCATTTTTAAATCCTTCGCAAACGCTTTCTTCCAGAAGAAAATAGAATTCCTCATCTGCAACTTCACTCCCTTCCTTTGGTGAAGCGATTCCTACTGGGAACATCCTGCAAGACCATGGTCTATCTTCGTAAACTGTGCAACCATTTTCACCTACAAGCTGACAATTTAATGTTTCATCATTCATTCTGAACATTACTATCGGGTGCTTGAGGTTCTCTTCAATAGGCAGAATAGTGTACTTCTCCAGAAATTCACCTGAGGTAATGCCCAACCTGTTTTTCAACCTTATTATATCATAAGGTGTAAGAAATATATTTACGTCGTTACAACATTTATTAAAACAGGGTACTCCGGGATTGCAGGCAAAACTGAATTTGTCAGTTTTTTTCATCCTGGCGTATTCCTTTAATATCTTTTCCTTAAATTCACTTGTTTTCATTTATTTCTTTTCTTTATATTCTTAATCCGTTTCAGTTATTTGAATCAAAATTCAAATTTATATAATCTAACTTTCAAACTGCACTACCACCCAATCTTTCATGTCAGTAGGTGATTTGACAGGAATTGGTCCATCATCATCTTTTTCCGGATTATACTTATATCTGTACGATGCTTTGACTTTATATCTTTCCATCATCCAATCCCATCCCTGAACATAATAAGGACAGTCATCACTCATACAAATTAAAAAGTATTCAACTCCCCAGTCAGATTGTGGAGGCATTAAAACTTTTTTAAGCTCTCCACCACAATACTTGCATTTCCTTTTTTCCATAATTTATTTATTTTTGGAGTTGAAATACTAAATTCAGAAGCAGATTTTTGTCACTTTGAATTATTATTTAGTTTACTAATTTAATAATTCCGCTACTGAATTTAATATTCCATTTCTCTTGTGAAACAAATTCCGGCATCCCCAGCAAATGCCAGGGATGTCGAAAGATTAATTAATTAAAAGATATGTAAAATATCTCTAGTGAACATATTCCACTTATCTTCTTTTGCATCGTAAGTTAAGTTTACGAATTTCTCCCACTTCTCGTCGATTTTTGGAGTGTCAGCACGGAAATAATATCCAGGCCAACGAGTTTCCTCACGGAAGAGAATTGTACGAACGTGAGCTTCAGCTTGCCACATTCTGTGAATATTCTCCCATACTCTCATCAACTCGTGTAAATCAGCAGCAGCTAATTTTTCTGAATCTTCTTTCAGGAAGCCCAATAACTGCATACCTTTTTCGAGCAAGAACTTGTTTGTCTTGAATTGAGCTGATACACCACCTGCGTATTCATCCATAATCTTCTGCAAACGGAACATAAACATTTTTGGACGAATATAATTAGGATTGATATTCGGGTCTGTTGTTTCTTTTGAGTATTGTTCAAATAATTCCATTGGCTTCAAAATCTTTGCCTTCAAAGCATCAATAGCTGCTTGGTCATATTTGTGTGTCGGTTTCTCTTTTACAATATACTCAATAGCAGATTTACCAGCAATTCTTCCTTCAGCATGAGAACCTGAGGAGAATTTGTGGCTTGATGCACCAGATGCATCGCCTGCTGCGAACAAACCTTTAACTGTACACATATTGGCATAACCCCAGAAGTATTCTGCAGGAGCCAAATCTTTTGGACCTGATACCCAAGCACCAGATGCACCTGAGT
>RCNQ01000283.1 GCA_003731675.1 Bacteroidetes/Chlorobi group bacterium ChocPot_Mid | reverse complement strand
ATGATGAAAGAAGTCGGTTATTGCTCTGGAATTGAGAATTATTCTATGCATCTTGCAGGCAGGACGCCCGGAGAAAGACCTGAATGTTTATTTGACTTCTTTCCTGAAGATTTTCTGCTTGTAATTGATGAGAGCCATGTTACCGTTCCACAGCTTAGAGCAATGTACAACGGTGACAGGTCAAGAAAATCAACATTAGTAGAGCATGGATTCCGTTTACCATCTGCATTGGAAAACAGACCATTGAAATTTGAAGAAATTGAAGCATTGATGAAGCAGGTAATCTTTGTAAGTGCCACTCCCGGACCTTACGAATTGGTAAAAAGTGAGGGTGTAGTTGTAGAGCAGGTAATCCGTCCGACTGGTTTACTTGACCCGGAAATAAGCGTTAGACCGGTAAAAAATCAAATTGATGATTTAATTAATGAAATACGTAAAAGGGCAGAAAAGGGCGAAAGAGTACTTGTTACGACACTAACAAAAAGGATGTCTGAAGATTTGACAGAATACCTGCAAAATCTACAAATTAAAGTTGCTTATATCCACTCAGATGTTGATGCCCTTGCTCGTGTAGAAAAAATCCGTGGATTGAGATTAGGAGAGCATGATGTTATTGTTGGCGTTAACCTATTGCGTGAAGGTTTGGATTTGCCTGAAGTTTCACTTGTTGCAATTTTAGATGCCGATAAGGAAGGTTTTTTGCGAAGTGAAAGGTCTCTTATGCAGGTTGCAGGAAGAACAGCCCGAAATGCTGAAGGTCTCGTAATTTTTTATGCGGACAGAATAACTAATTCGATGAAAGCAGTCATTGATGAAACTAACCGCAGAAGACAAATCCAAAAAGATTATAACACAGAACATAACATTAATCCACAAACGGTTTACAAATCACTCGAAGAAATTTTAAGCTCAACCTCAGTTGCAGATATTCAGGCACATAAGGTATTTAAATATGAAGAAGCTGAAAAACACAGAATGCAAAAAGCCGCAGAACCGCTTTACGGCTATCTTACGGAAGAACAACGAGGTGAACTTATCGAACAAATGTTTACCGAAATGAAAAATGCCGCACGTGAACTCGACTTCGAAAAAGCCGCAGAACTAAGAGACGAAATACAAAAACTACAGGCAATGGAAGGAAAAGTAAAGAAGAGAAGAAATGTCAGAAATAAATAGAATCCTATTAATAATTTAATTTAAAATAGAAAATTCTATATTACGTTTTTAATAATAAATATGTTCATTAATAAGAATATAAAAATGCATACAGCCATACTAACAGCAGAATCACAAAGCGAATTACAACTTGTAGTTGAATTTGCAAAAAAAATGAATCTTAAAACCAAATTAATTTCTGATAAAGAAATTGAGAACATAGGATTCTACAAAGCCAATGAGTCTGCTTTGAGTGATTGGGATACTCCGGAAGAGGATGAAGCATGGAAGAATTTATAAAAGGAAGTGTTGTCATAATTAATTACCCTTTCTCTGACTTTTCCTCTCAAAAGAAAAGACCAGCACTTGTAATTGCAACTCCAAAAGGGCAAGATATTATTCTTTGTCAAATCACTTCACAGAATCATTATGATTCTTATTCTCTCGTTTTGGATTCCGATGATTTTTTAAAAGGTTCTCTTCATCAAAAAAGCTACATAAGACCAAATAAAATTATAAGCATTGATAAAAGCATTGTCAGCTATACTATTGGCAGTATTCACCATAGCAAACTCGCAATAGTGATAGATAAAATCATTGAAGTTATTAAGCAATAAATTATCTTTCAAATAAACAATTACCCGCTTCCTCAAAACTGCTGAACTTAGCGACGAAATACAAAAACTACAGGCAATGGAAGAAAAAGTAAAGAAGAGAAGAAAAACTAACAAATAATATACAGAAAATTATAAATCTTTGCATATTATTCATAATTATTTATTATACTATTTTTTTACAATTGCATAGATAACAATTTTTTGTATTTTGTCGGGAGTTTATTATGAAAAAGCTTTACATTTGAGTTATAATCATATCTAATTTATTTTTAGCAACAATCGTTAATGCACAATGGGATGTTGCCGGCACAGGATTAGCTTTCGGGACAGTTCTAAAAATTGCAATCAATGAAAATTATATTTATGCTGCAACATATCAGGGTGTATATCTGTCAACAAACAATGGTTCAAAATGGACAAAGAAAAACTATGGTATAACCAATGATACAATATCAACTTTTCTATTTGTTGATAATAAAGTATTTACGGGTACTCGGGCAGGAGTATTTATATCAACCAATAACGGGACTACATGGACTCCAAAAAATACCGGGTTAAATGGATTAATCTTGTCAATGACTTGCATCGGGACAAATATTTTTTCGGTTTTGTGGTGCGATGGAGTTTATCTTTCAACCGATTATGGTGATACTTGGACAAAAAAGAGCCAGGGTATTACTTCAGATTATCCTGGAACTATTTCAGCTAAAGGGAACAATCTATTTCTTTGTACCGGTGATGGAATGTTCATGTCAACTGATTTAGGTGAAAGTTGGGTTGAAAAAAACAATGGATTAACTATTAAAGATGTAAGATCCATTACAATAAATGATGATAAAATTTTCATTGGACTTCAAGCCGGTGGAGTGTATTTATCAACAAATGACGGTGAAATGTGGATTAAAAAAAGTAATGGATTGGTGGATGGTGCTAATTGGGGGTATTTATTAGCATCTTATCAAAATACTATTTTCTTAGGAACTCTTCAACGGGGTTTTTTCATAAGCAGTGACATTGGTGAAAATTGGGTTTTATCAAATTACGGTCTTGGTGGAAACGCAATAGGTACTATAGCAACCGACGATATTTACGTCTATGCCGGTACTGATATGGGTGCTTTCAGAGCAAGACTTGAAGATATGATAACAGATGTTGATGAAATTCAAACTGAAAGTGAACTATTTGTTTTACCAAATCCTGCTTCTGATTATATCACTATCTCAGGTATTTCAGGTAATATCAAAATTTTTGATATTATGGGAAGAGAAGTTTGGGGTGGATTTATAACAGAAGGAGAAAGAATTTCTGTCAAGGATTTGAATGCAGGAATATATTATATCAAAGCAGAAGGAGAAATGCTAACAAAGAAATTTGTGATAATGAAATAATATCTTTTTTACTCGTATCTTAACGCATCTATAGGGTCAAGTTTTGATGCTTTCCATGCTGGATAGGCACCAAAGACTATACCTATTAATGTGCATACAATCAAACTTGTTATTATTGAACTGATAGGTATTGCAAGGTCTAATCCCATTGCAGAACCGAAGTAAGCCGATACAAGCAAGCCAAAACCGATTCCGATTAGTCCGCCAAGTATGCAAAGTGTTATTGATTCTATAATGAATTGCCACAAAATCCAGGAACGTTTTGCACCGACAGCTTTGCGGACACCAATTTCCCTTGTCCTTTCTTTAACTGTCACAAGCATGATATTCATTATTCCAATTCCTGCGGCTATGAGAGAAAAAGCTCCAACAATACTGCCGAATATGCTGAGAAAACCTGTGAACCCAGCAAATTGGTCTCCGATTGATTCATTAGTCTCAATCTCAAAATCATTTTCTTCCCAGGGCTTGACGTTGCGGATGCTTCGCAAAAGACCTATGGATTCATCAAATGCAACATACATTGATTGTTTGTCAAAAGCTTTAACTGTTATGGATAAGTCTTCTTCCCAAAAGTTAGCATAGTATTTCAGGAACATTGGCAATGGAATAACAACCCAGTTATCCTGACTTTGTCCCATTATAGCCCCTTTAGTTTTGATAACACCGACAACTTCGAAAACCATATTTTTTATTTTAATTCTTTGACCTATTGGGTTAGTATGTGGAAATACTTTCACAACAATATCATTACCGATGAGAGCAATGTTTCTGTTATATTCAATATCTTCTGGACTGATGGCTCTACCGTTTGAAATATCTCTGGCGATTGCTTCAAGAAAATTTTCATCAGCACCGAACATAGTAACATTGGGGTCAGTTTCATAAACACCTGATTTGATTGTGAATCCCTGAGATGCAGTGAATGAGGAAACAAGTTTAACATCAGTCATTTGTTTTTTGAACTTAATGTATTGGGAATAGGTGATTGGCTTTCTTTTGCTATATTTCATCCAATCGTGACCTCCCATTTGAATTGCAGGCATTCTGCGAATCTGAAAACTGGTAGCACCTGCCTTTTGTATCTCACCAATGACAGCATTGTCAATTGATGCAACAAGACCTCCGGCAGTAATTATAGCAAAAACACCAATAGCAATGCTTAAAAGAGTCAGAGAAGCTCTAAGTTTATTCATCCTGACTGAATCCAATGCCTGCAATATACTTTCACCAATATTCATTTTTTTCAAATCATAATTAAATTTATCTAACTTTATTCATACCTCAAAGCATCTACGGGATTGAGGTTTGCCGCTCTTAAAGCAGGAATCAACCCTGCAAGCATGCCAACAATCACAGAAACAATAGTAGCTATTAAAAGTAGTTCCATTGGGAGATATGGTTTCAGAAAAGCCCATCCTTCCCAGATAGTAGGAATATAAGTAGCCGCTAAAAAAACAAGTAATGAACAACCTGCAAGAGAAATCAATGCTCCCATAAAACAGAGAGTAGATGATTCAACTAAAAATTGAAGAAGTATTGACCTTTTTCTTGCACCGATTGCTTTTCTGATACCAATTTCCTTTGTTCTTTCTGTTACAGAAACAAACATAATATTCATAATCCCAATGATTCCAACG
>RCNQ01000282.1 GCA_003731675.1 Bacteroidetes/Chlorobi group bacterium ChocPot_Mid | reverse complement strand
GAAGAATAAATGCGAGTAATCCATGTAGCGAATATATGTTTTTAGATGACACGGCTTGTAATCTTGCGAGTTTGAATCTGATGAAATTTTATGATGAGGATAGCGGAAGATTTTTAATTGATGATTATAAGCATGCAATTCGTTTATGGACAGTTGTATTGGAAATATCAGTTCTGATGGCTCAATTTCCCTCCAAAAATATGGCACAGAATAGTTACAACTATAGAACTTTGGGTTTGGGATACGCTAATCTCGGTACATTACTGATGGTGAATGGTATTCCTTATGATTCGCCTGAAGCATTGGCGATGGCTGGTGCAATAACAGCAATTTTAACAGGTGAGGCATACCATACTTCAGCTGAGATGGCAAAAGAGCTTGGTGCTTTTAAGGAATACGAAAAGAATAAAGCTGAAATGTTAAGAGTGATAAGAAATCACAGGAGGGCGGCATATAATGCACCTGCTTCAAAGTATGAAGGACTGACCATCAGACCCAGAGGTATAGACCCGAAATATTGTCCGCAATACCTTTTGAAAGCATCGAAAGAAGTTTGGGATAATGCTTTAGCAGAAGGTGAAAAATATGGATACAGGAATGCTCAGGTAACAGTGTTAGCTCCTACAGGGACAATCGGATTGGTGATGGATTGTGATACTACGGGAATTGAACCTGATTTTGCAATAGTTAAATTTAAAAAATTGGCAGGTGGCGGATATTTCAAGATAGTTAATCAATCTGTGAGGAAAGCGTTACTGAAGTTAGGGTATACAGAATCGCAGATACAGGACATTGAAAATTATTCAAAAGGACATGGCACATTAAAGGGATGTCAGTTATTGAATAGTCAGGTTCTTCGTGAAAAGGGATTTTCTAATGATATAATTAATAAGATTGAATCTCAGTTAAAGACAGTTTTCGATATACGGTTTGCTTTTAACAAATGGACAATGGGCGAAGAACTTTGTCAAAAGCTTGGATTTACCAAGGAGCAAATAGATGACAATGATTTTGATATCTTGTCAAATCTCGGGTTCAGCAACGAAGAAATAGATGCAATTAATGATTATGTTTGCGGGACAATGATGATAGAAGGAGCTCCGCATCTTCAAGAGAAACATCTTCCAATTTTTGATACAGCTAATAAGTGCGGGAGGAAAGGCAAGAGGTTTATTTCATATATGGGACATGTAAGGATGATGTCTGCGGCACAGCCGTTTATTTCTGGTGCGATATCCAAGACGGTGAATATGCCGGCACATGCAACTGTTGATGAAATAGGTAAGGTATATCTTGAATCCTGGGAGATGATGCTGAAGGCAATTTCTGTTTATAGAGATGGTTCGAAACTTTCTCAACCGCTGAATTCATCGAATTTGAAGGACATTGACGAAGTTGTGATGCTGGGTGATGAAGATACTATTGATGAGACTTTGGGTAGTAAAGAAGTTCAGGAGCAAATTGCAAATCGTTTGAGTTTTAAAGCTCAAAGAAGGAGATTGCCTAAAAAACGGACAGGACATATACGCGAAGCTTTTGTTGGCGGGCATAAAGTATATTTAAGGACCGGTGAATATGAAGATGGTTCTCTCGGAGAAATTTTTATTGATATGTATAAGGAAGGTGCATCATTTAAGGGATTATTGAATACATTCGCAGTGCTTGCTTCCAAAGCTTTGCAATATGGCATACCACTGGAGGAATTAGTTGATTCATTCACTTTCACAAGATTTGAACCCGCAGGAGTAGTAACAGGTCATGAAGCAATTAAAAATGCAACATCTATTTTGGATTATGTATTTCGCTCTTTAGGTTATGATTATTTGGGTAGGACTGATTTTGTTCATGAGAAGGCTGTTGATGAGATGACTGATATTAATGGAAAGAAATTAAATGGGAATAAATCAGAACCTGAAGAAAAGAAAATAGTAAAATTGGAACCGGAGGGTCCACCGCAAAAAAAGTCCATAATAACAATGAACAATCAAAGCCCAAAGACTGATGATTTGGTTGAGGCAGAAGTAACAAGTAATGTTAAAGGAAATTCGAACAGTCTTTTAGGTGGGAACGGTTCAAAACCGGTAATGAAGGCAAAAGAAGCATTGAGGATAGGTTATACAGGTGAGCAGTGTTCCTCTTGTGGTTCAATAAGGGTTAAACGTAATGGCAGTTGCACAGTTTGTGAGGATTGCGGTGCTACAAGTGGTTGCTCATAAGGGAAGAGTAATTTAGGATGATTAACCTCGTTGAGTGAAAATTTGACGAGGTTTTTCTTTATAAATTTTTTTATTTACAGCAATATTGTTAATTTTGAAGTCCGAATTTTTTCGGGGTGTAGCTCAGCCCGGTAGAGTACTACGTTCGGGACGTAGGAGTCGGAGGTTCAAATCCTCTCACCCCGACAGGATTGATTAAAAATGAAAGTAGGAATAGATTTAATATTAATAATATTTTTCTATTCCTACTTTTTTTAGTTAGTAAATTTTTTCTGTTATTTGATTATAACAATTGGTTGAACATATTGCTTTCCGCTAATTTCTGCTTTTATGTAATATGTCCCTGCTACAAAACCGGACAAATCAATTTTTAATTCATTGGATTTATTAAGTAATCCATTGATATCCTGCAATTTATTTCCTGTGATACCATAAATTGAAATTGTAATATCATTGTTCAATAATTTTTGAGAATTTAGAACAAACTTAGCTTCTCCCGAAGTTGGGTTAGGATAAACCCTGAAGATATCGTTATTGTAATTGATTTCAGGGACTTCAGTTGTTCCCGAAGAGCCAATCATTTCTAAAACTACATTTGGGTTCATCGTAGCATTTGAAGTAATATTTAATTGTGCTTTGTAATTTTGAGTAGCTATTGGTTTGAAGTTCACCAAAAAGTTTTTGTATTTTCCTTTGCTGATAGTAAGTGGCATTGGATTTGAATTTGAAATTTCAAAAGCATAAGAATCCATGCCTTCGATGGTGATATTAGAGATTGTAACATCTTCATCACCGGGATTGTAAAGGACAACAGGGAGAGACCTTTGTGTGTTTGTTATAACATATTCAAAATCGAGTATTTCCTGATTAATATCAAGCTCTGGACCTGTATTGTCAAGCCATTGCATTATTTTGGTAATTAGATTTTGTCTGATATTTGCATTGACAATCACATAAGGACAAAGTCCCATCAGGACAGACCTTGTATTTTCATGTCTAACACGAACAGCAAAAATGGCATCTTTGCCTTTAATATCTGAAGTATCCCTTGTTGAGCCAATAGTCTGAACTTTTTTGCCGTCGTTAGTAAAATGTAATATGGGTTTTACATTTTCTACATCAGTGATTTTCATCAAATTGATTAGGTATTTGATAAGGTTGCCTTCTGTTTTTGTACCAAAATCCTGTGTTATCGGGTCACCACCGACACCTGAAAACCAGACTCTCCAAGGTGCAGAACCAAATCCTTGCGTTGAGAATCCTGCTGCTTCAACACCAAAGAGACTTAATGCTCCGTAATTATTAAGGTAAGATGCGCTAAGATTACCGCATATAAATAGTTTTTTTCCAGCATTAATATCTGCTACTATTGCATCTGCTGAAGCCTGAGTTAATGCTTCTTCACTACCAGTATTCCATACAATATGTGTTCTGTTTTCGAATTTTTCACGGAAAGTATTGAAATCTGAAGAAGGTATTTGTATATAGTTTTGATATCCTGCGGCTGTTAACTGAGGAAGAATAGAGTATTGAGCTTCACCTGCATTTACAATTTCGAATTTTTCAATTTCTTTTGAAAATGCTGAGACACTACCTTTCCCTTTGAAATTATCGGGATTGCTACGTGAAGAAATTTCCATTTCGATATCACCAGCGCCTAATGTAGCACCCGGGATAATCTGTAAAATTATGTCAGCATCTTCACCTGCTGGTAAAGTGATTTCAAGGTTTTTTGTCTGGTTGCCGGTAATAGTTTCGGTTTGGTCATTAATTATAATAGCACCCTGCCAGTCAGAAGCAGTTCTGGATGATTTGTTGACTTTAATATCATAAGTTTTTTCTTCAGAAGTAATATTTTTAAGATTGTAGTTACGTCCGAATGGTACATCTTTTGCAATTACATCAATTTTTTCGCCACTGGATGTAAGTTGTAATTCGGGCTGACCTTTAACACCCATTGCACAATTCAGGATTTCTTTGTTACTTGCTTCGTCGGTTTGTACAACACCAACGAAGTGCAGGTCTTTTAATTTCCAATTAGCAGGAATGTCGTAAACAAAGTCATAAGAATAGACCTGACCGTTAACGGCAGGTTTTGGTATGTTACCTGTTCCAAATGCACCACCAAGGAAAGCTCTGACAACTTTCATGTGCTGATATCCGACAATTTTTGATGGTAATTTGTAGTAGGGATTGTTCTCATAGCCTGCTCTGTTTGTAAGGTAATTAGATTGGTCCCATCCTGTCCCAACGCCAGAGACACTATCTTCTAATATATAAACATTGAATTTTAATGTTGAGTTGACAGTTTGCAGCATAGTGCAATAGACAGTAGCCATTAGCTGTCTCGTTTCTTCGTTTAATGCGTAAGAAAGTTGCACTTCGCATTTTGGTGTTGCCGCCATTGCTGTTTGGCAAACTGATATCCAGTTATTTCTGTCTTGTTTGATAGCACCATTAAAGCTTCTTCTGTCAATAGCCCCTGCAGGGAAACTTGAAACTCCAAGTGCTGACCTGATGGTAGTTTCTTCGGGTATTGCCATTGAGTCACCGTTGTGGATTTTTACTCCGATAACTTGGTCGGGATACATTTTTAGGAGTGAATCCATTATAACAGTTCCGTCAACGCACCAGCCACACCATGCACCGGTGAATTGTTCGAGCAAGACTCTCTTGACTTGAGAATTTGCAGAAGTTGCTGAAAAAACTAAAATGATTAAAGCAAGAAAACCGAGTATATTTTTTTTCATAAGATTCTCCAAACTTATTTATAAATTATTAATACTTTATTTTATTATATTAACTTATGAAATAAATTTTTTATTAGCAAATAAAAAATACATTTTGGAGATTAAACTGTGCTTTAAATTTTTATTTTAAAAGTTTTGAGCGATTTATCAAATATTGTTTTGTAATAATCAAATCTGAGTCTTGGTGATTGGAAGTAAGCATAAACAAGTTTGTCTTTTTTTGCTAAAACAATTTCGTAGAGAATAATAGCAAAGGTATCTTCGAAGAATTCCATTTCAACTTTTTTTAAAATTCCTTTATACGAACCGATATGAATTGGCTCTTTTGACAGGATTTTATAAGTTTTAAATTTTGATTTGTTCGAATCAGAGTTCGCTTCCCAGAAATCAAGTATTTCTTCTGGGGAGCTAACGCCGTATTGTTCATTCATAAGAGTATCGTAGGCAATGCGGACTCCTGCTATGTAGTTTTTATCGGAAGCGGTTATGGAGTCTCTTGTAATTATCATTATTCCGCCGTGTTTGGTTGTGTCTTGCAAAAAGCACCATTCTTGGGGAAGCTCAATTGAAATAGCATCATTTTTTAATGAAAACTTTTTGAATTTGAGTTTATTGATATCAGTTAATTGTTCAATTCCGGTGTAAATTTCTGCAAGTCTAAGTTTATCTTCATCTGCTTTATCTTTCTGTCCGGCTTTTTGATAGGCATAAGCTCTGTTGTTTAAAGCTTCGAGGTCATAAGGATTCATTTTGAGCATTACGCTGAAATCATCAATTGCTTCGAGATATTTTCCAAGTTTGTAGTAAGAATTTGCTCTGTTGTAATATGTTTTATCAACCTTTAAGCCAAGGTTAAGGGATTCAGTAAAATCATCAATGGCTTCGTTGTATTTTTTAAGGAAATAATAAATAGTGCCTCTGATAAAATAATGTTCGGCGTTGTTGCTTTCCAAAGAAATTACTTTATTCATACATGTAAGGCCACTGTCGTAACTTTCGGTTGCAAGGTAGGCACTACCGAGGTTAAGGTAAGCTTGTTTGAAATTACTGTCTATTTCAATAGCTTTCTGGAAGTCTATAATAGCTGTTTCCATTTTTTGTTGATAGCTACGAGCTAATCCTCTGTTGTTGTATGCATCAGAATTATTTGAGTCAAGTTTAATGACTGATGTGAAATCTTGTTCGGCGCTTTCGGCATCTTGTAAGAAAAGAAATGAAAGTCCTCTCATGTAGTAGGCATCAACCATATCAGGTTTGCGTTTGATGGCTTCAGTAAATGATGTAACAGCTTCTTCGTATTGCTTTTTGTAATAAGCTTTTTCACCTTTTGCAAACCAGATTTCTTCTTGTGCATTAGCAACTAAGTTGATACATAAGAATATAAAAATAATACTATAGAATATTTTTTTTCTCATATTAATTAAAATCTTAAAATTTATTAAAAAAGTTGTGATAATAATAACGAAAATTAAGCTTTTTAATTGCCAAAAAAGAAATTTACTGAGCAATTAGCAGATTAGAGAATTTATTTTTTTTTGGCGATAGCTGAAATTTCTTTTCGGAAAGTAATGACTAACATTCTTTTGATTCTTTCTATTAAAGGCATATCAAGGTTGAAGAAAGTTCTGAATATCTGAGTTGATAAATAGAGCATTCTCCGATGGTATTTTTTCTTTGATTTTTTTAGGTCAATTTTAATTGTTTGAAATCCTGATATTTCGAGTAATAGCTTCAGGGATTTCGGTGAGAAATGCTGAAGATATTGTTGATTGAAGAATTGAAAATCACTTGTCTGGAAAAGTTTCCAGGATTTTGTTTTTGAGTAAGGAACTTTGATTATCAGGTAACTGTCATCGCTCATTTTATTACGGATTGACTTTAAAGTAAGTATTGGGTCAGGTGATTTCAGTAATGAGTTGTACATTAAAACTATGTCAAAGGTATCGTTAATGTCTTCAATGTTATTAACAACATTCAAGCCAATATTTTTACAATAGTAAATCGCGGAACGTGAAATTTCGACACCGTAGGTTATATATCCATGCCTTCTGGCTTCGTCAATGAAATAACCTCTTCCACAGCCATAATCAAGAATTTTTGCAGGTGGATGTTTGTATTGATAAATTTCTGATAAAAGCTCCAATTGAGCGAACAATCTGAATGATCTGCGATGTTCTGCTCTCAGATATTCTCTTGGAGCCATGATATAATCCTGCTCAAATTTTGAAATCAGTTCATTGGCAGAAGGATAGTTTTTGATAAAAAGGAAGTCACAGTTATTACAATATATAAAGTCAATTCCATTTTTTTGGATTGTTTCAGTTTTTGATGATGAACACAATATGCATTTAACATTTGAATTCATTATATTATTTTATTTGTTTTGACTATTTACAAAATGTAATATACTTTGATTTAATGAAATTTTCAATGGTTTTTTTATAAATTTCATTGAAATAGTTTTTTTGCCCCTGTAAATTTGAATTGTATTTATATTAGCATATACTATGGATATGGTTTGCCAGAGAACAAAGCTGACAAGATTATTGCCACTGATGAAATTAATCAGGAAAAGCTGAAGCATAATAAAAAATAAAAGACCTGACCATCTTTTCAGGTCGTCTGGCAAGTCGTCACGTGCTTTTTGGAGCAAAAGGAATTTAGCAGTAGTAATGAAAAGTGAAACAAATATCCCGACAAAGGCAATTAATCCGATTAAACCCATTTCAGCCATTGCAGAAATAAATGCAAAATCACCGAATTGTACTCCTTTGGTATTATTATATGCAGTAAGTCCAATTCCAGAGCCAATTAGCCAGTGCTTTTCCCAAATTTCAAGACCAACTTTAGCTGAGAATAACCTGACGTTGTATGATTCACCTTCTGTACCTTGTCGTTCGGTGAAAATACCACGTATTCTTTTGGAGAATAGTCCTACAACACTTGTACCTGATAAAGATTCGATAATATCATCAGTTGCCACAATAATTATGATTGAAGCAAGGAAACCAATTGCGAAAGGTTTTAATCTTTTAGACCAATGGAATATAACAATTCCAGCAACCATTAATCCCATGCCGACAAAACCTGTCATTGAAAATGCAAGGAGAAGAGCGATTAATGAAAATGAAAATATTACTGCTGTCAGAGATTTTGATTTGAAAAAGGGTTTGGTTCTCTGGATAAATGGGATTATAATAAATGCTTGGATTAAGACGTTAAATGAAGCTAAAGCAGAGGGCTCAGAAAAGATGGAAGTTGCCCTGAAGAAATCCCCGTAACGTAAACTAAGCTGTCTTACGGTATCCATATCGTCTGTATATCTTCCAGTTAAACTGATATTTGTGTATTGTAGCCAGGCGAGAGGCAAATCATAAGCACGTGCAAAGATTTGATAGATACCGAAAATATTTATTAGAAGGGATAATATCAACCATGTTTGAGCGACAGCTGTCCATGTTTTTGTTTCAATTTTATAAACAGAGCAGATTAAAGTAAGAATTAAGAGAAAAATAAAGTGGCTGGATGTTTTGAAGAACTGGATTATATGTATTGTATCACCTTTGATTAACGGGGTTAGTCCTGAAATTACTGCCGCAAAAATTAAAGCCATAATAAATACAAGTCCTGGGTGTAAATGAAATTTGAGTTCTTCACCATCCCAAATCATTTTTTTTAAGAAAAGGAGAATAATTGCCAGATAGGCAAAATCAATAAGATTAACACCGTATCCGAATATTTCGAATAGCTGGTATGAATGAGTAAAATATACAATAAATAATATGATAAATAATATATGCATTAGTAACCGAATATCTTTAATTATTTTGAAATTGCAAATATTTACATTACAAATTATTATTTTTTTTAGAGTATAGCAAACAAAATGGAAGTTATTCTAAATATTCGAGTATTAATATCAGGCATATTGGATTTTTGGAGTTATAAAATGTATGTATAATCAGATAATTTTGTATTTTGCATTTTTGAATTTTTTTGATGAAGAGAATTGAATATGTAATTATTTTTATGGAAAATGAAATTGTGAATAATATAAATCTGAAGGATTTTCCTGAGCATAAGCCAAGGAACAGGATTAAGCTATCTTATAAATGGATTGATACTAATGTAGAAAATTTGCTTGATGGTGGTTGTAGTTTTGGTTATGGTACAAGGTTTTTGGCTGAAAAAAGCAAGAATACTTACGGAATTGATGTCAATAAGGTTCATATCGCTGTTGCTTCTTTGAGATACAAGAATATTGATTTTAGGTTTGGAGCATTGGAAAAAACTGATTATGAGAGCAATTTCTTTGATTTAGTGAATTTGAATGATGTTTTGGAACATACAAACGATAAGATTCAGACTTTGAATGAAATGTACAGGGTTTTGAAAAAAGGGGGTGAGATAATAATTTCTACACCACATAAAGGTTTGTTTGCATTTATGGACCCTTATAATTATGGATATTATCTCAGGAGGTTTTTTCCCGGATTTTATAAGTTTATTTATAAGTTGGTTCGATTAGTCAAGGAGGGGAAGATACCTGAGGAATTCAATCCCGAGCATACCCAGAAGCATGAGCATTATTCATTAAGGGATTTTATAAATATGCTTCAACAAAGTAGTTTTCGTGATGGGTATAGTATTGAAAAAGTTTTTCGTTCAGGGCTTTTAATTGAGGTTTTGATAATGAATATTGAATCAATTTTGAATATATTTTTACCTCAAAGGATATCGAGGATGATACTGAAACCTTTTTCATGGTTGGGTGATGTTGATTATTTGATTCCTTATGGTATTTTATCCTACAATATAGCTATAAAAGTAAGGAAGTTATAGCATTAAGTTCAGGAATGATATAAAATTTCAGGATTGCGGAAAGGGTGGGATTCGAACCCACGGTACCTTGCGGTACACACGCTCTCCAGGCGTGCCAGTTCAACCACTCCTGCACCTTTCCGTAAGTACAAAAATAAGTAATTTTTTTAGAATGGAGCTAATTTTATAATTATCTGAGTTGTATCATCTTTGTGGTATAGTTTTTGTTTAAAATATTGTTTGGGTTTATCAGTATTATTTAAAGATATACCTTAGGAATAGTATTAATTATTTGGAATGGATAAAGAAAGAAGGAAAATATTGAGTTCGTTGATGGCTGTTTCTTTTGGAGCGGTAATGTTGCCTGTTGCTGGAAAGTTAAAAGCAAATGACAAAAAGGATAGTTCGAATAAGATGTTTTTACAGGATGAGCTTTTTTATAATCATTTTTCTTTGGGGACTAATCCTAAACCTGTTTTGCCAAAAGGATTGAAACCGGGTTCAAAAATGGCAGTCATCGCACCGGCAAGCCATGCGGCTATTTGGGAGCTTAGAAATTTGATGACAGCAATGAAGCAATTGGGTATTGAACTTGAGATAGGGGAAACGATAAAGAATTATAAGGTGGACTATAGGTATTTTTCTGCACCTGACGAAGTTAGAAGCAAAGAACTGATGAATTACTTTGAGCGAAATGATATTGATGCAATAATGACAGTCAGGGGCGGTTACGGTGTGATGAGGATATTGGATATGCTTGATTTTGATGTAATCAGTCAAAATCCTAAAATAATTATTGGGTTTAGCGATATTACTGCTTTGTTGAATGCAGTGTATAAAAAGAGCAATATAGTAACTTTTCATGGTCCAGTCGGAGTATCATCGTTTAATACTTTTTCGATTAATAGTTTCAAAGATGTATTGTTTAGTAATGGTAATTTTAAGCCATTAGTTTACAAAGATAGTAATATAAAGATGCTGTTTCCGGGTAAAGCTACCGGGAGGTTAGTCGGTGGTAATTTAACAATGCTGTCGAGTACTTTAGGAAGTCCTTATGAAATTGATACAGAAGGTGCTTTATTGTTTTTTGAAGAGGTTTCGGAAGACCCTTATAAGCTGGACAGGATGTTAACTCAACTGGAGATTTCAAATAAGTTGGATAAGTGTGTCGGGATAATGTTTGGTTCATATCCAACTCTTGATAAGAAATATTATTTCTATCCTAACTTGTCTTATACAGCCAGAGAAGTAATTGAGTCGAGATTAAAGAAGTTTAAGATACCGGCAGTCATTGGAATACCTGTTGGTCATCTGGCTTCGCAGTGGACTTTACCTATTGGAGTGAAAGCAGAGCTTGATGCGAATAAGGGAATTCTTACGATTTTAGAACCAGCAGTTAGCTGAAAATACAATTCAGCATATTTTCATTCATTTGATAAAATTAACTTCTCTTGATTAAAAGTCCCAGGAAAATATAAAGTAATATATAAAATAATACTTTTTGCAACGCTACTTTAACAACTTTCTGTAATATCTTACGTATATAAGAAAAGTTTGAAATTCAATAGATGAGGTAAAATGCTGAAATTTAATTTATTTTCATTTTTGGTGCTTGTTTTTACTTTATACCAAAGTAATGCACAAACTGTGAATGTTGCTGGCACCGTAACCGAAAAACATTCGGGGGAATATGCAATCGGGGTTACTGTGGCTATTTATCCCGATGACACAACAATCACAAAACCAATCCGCGGAGTATATACAAACAAATTTGGATTTTATTCAATACCCGGAGTAAGCAAAGGCAAGTATTATCTTGTTGTGCAGGGAATTGGATACGGGAAGTACCGGGAAAAGATAGAAGTAAAAGCTGATAAAGATGTTATAAAAAATGTCAGTTTAAACAGAAAGGATGTAAAGACTCAGGAAGTAGTTGTAGAAGCTGAAAGAACTTCGGGAGCAACAAAAGGAATAAGTTCAATTGAGATTTCTCCGTTATTTGTCGAGAAAATGCCGTCACTTGGTGCAGAGAAAGATTTGTTCAGGGTTTTGCAATTGTTACCGGGAGTTACACAAGCGACTGAATTATCGAGCGGACTCTACATAAGAGGGGGAACACCTGACCAGGTGCTGTATTTGCTTGATGGAGTAACGGTATATAATCCTGGTCACATGGCTGGCTTTTTGAGCACTTTTAATAATGACGCATTGAAAGATGTAAGGTTGATTAAGGGAGCATATCCTGCTGAGTATGGAGGACGACTTTCGAGTATTTTGGATGTTTCTATGAAGGAAGGGACGAAAGAGAAGTTTTCCGGAGCAGGAGGCATCGGGTTGCTGACATCGAGATTGACACTGGAAGGACCGCTTAATGAAGATGCAACTTTTATGGTATCTGGAAGGATGTTTTATCCGTATTTGATTTATAAATTTTTTGAATCAATGTATGCACCTGATGATGTTGATGCGGGTTATTATTTTTATGATTTTAGTGCTAAAGTAAATTACAAATTATCTGAGAATGACAGAATATTTGCAAGTGGATATTTTGGCAGAGATGTTCTTTATGCAAATGAAAAAGATTATTTTGGTACAAATTTTAACTGGGGTAATAAGACCGGAAACCTAAGATGGATGCATATAGTTTCACCAAAATTATTTACAAATTTTTCTCTTATTTATTCGGATTACAATTATAACTTCGGTATGACAAATTATCGTGATTATCCTGATTCTACTGTAAAGAAAGGGGAGGAACTATTTGAGACTACTTCGGGTATTACGGATTTGGTTTTAAGAGCAGAAGCACAATATTTTCCTTTTGAGAATCATGTAATAAAAAGTGGATTAGAAACAACGTGGCATACATTTAAATCTGCGGCACAATCAGTCTTTTTTGATGATGAGACTGGTCTGAAAGCACCTGTTGAAACAATAAAGGCATTGGATGCGGCATTTTATGTTCAAGATGAATGGAAAGTAACTGATTTATTCTCGACAAATATAGGTGGGAGATTGTATTATTTTCAGGAGGGAAATTATCTTGGATTTGAGCCGAGATTTTCCGCAAAGTATTTATTGACAGAGGATTTTTCCGTATTTGGAGCGGCATCGTTGACAAATCAGTTTTTGCATTTGCTGATAAGGAATGATATAACTTTACCGACGGACTTGTGGTTTCCTTCAACAAAAACAGTTAAACCATCAAAAGCATATCAGGGAGTTATTGGTGTGGAAACTTTTTTGGGGAATGGAGAATATCAGTTGACTCTGGAAGGATATTACAAGAAAATGATGGATATTTATGATTACAAAGATAATGCTGATTTTAATTTCGGAGTACCTTTGCAAGAGCAGTTTACAACAGGTTGGGGAGAAGCATACGGTATGGAATTTTTCTTGCATAAAAGAGTAGGTGCTTTTACCGGGTGGATAGGTTACACATTAGCATGGGTAACACATCATTTTAAGGATTTGAATGAAGGCAAGGCTTTTTCACCAAGATATGATATAAGGCACGATTTTGAAATTACATTG
>RCNQ01000281.1 GCA_003731675.1 Bacteroidetes/Chlorobi group bacterium ChocPot_Mid | reverse complement strand
CACAACAATAGGAATATAAGCTCCCTGAATATATATGATGTAAAAGAACTTTACCTGTAATCAAACCACAACACTACCGGGTCAGTCTTTAATTGTAATGTTGATTTAAAAGAACTTTACCTGTAATCAAACCACAACGTTCAGCACCGACTTTGTTAGTGCAGGTCAATTTAAAAGAACTTTACCTGTAATCAAACCACAACCTAAACCAATTCGGACACAGAGCAGTTGATGGATTTAAAAGAACTTTACCTGTAATCAAACCACAACAGCGACACAAGGAACTAACAAAAGAGGAATATATTTAAAAGAACTTTACCTGTAATCAAACCACAACGCATTGATGAAAATCTGAATAGAATAATAAAATTTAAAAGAACTTTACCTGTAATCAAACCACAACATCTTTTATTAAACAAAAATCTTTGAGTGAAATTTAAAAGAACTTTACCTGTAATCAAACCACAACCTCTTGTGCAATATCCAATTGCTTTTTAAAAAATTTAAAAGAACTTTACCTGTAATCAAACCACAACTCACCTTGAACATCTAAACTCCCATCATCATAATTTAAAAGAACTTTACCTGTAATCAAACCACAACACTATTGACGGTGAGTATAATGAGACAAGTTAATTTAAAAGAACTTTACCTGTAATCAAACCACAACCCACTTTCACGGGGTAAGGCACTCGTTCAAAATTTAAAAGAACTTTACCTGTAATCAAACCACAACGTGAAATAAAAATACCATTAATTAAAACACAATTTAAAAGAACTTTACCTGTAATCAAACCACAACATATTCTACTTTCCTTCTAACCTTTATATCAATTTAAAAGAACTTTACCTAAAAACTACAACTAATTAATTCAATCCATAATTTTATCTTCCTTGATGTTGCCAACAATTACCACTTTTATCTGTTGTAGTTCTTGAACATTGTGTCCCTTTTTTTGTTATTGCCTGGCATCGAATTGTTTCTTCAAATGGATTAATCCATTCCGATTTTATATTAAGTATCAGTTTCTGTACTTTCTCCTCAAGCGTTTTAGGGTCAATGTATGTTATGATAGCTTGACTGAATACTTTATTGAAATCCATTTTACTATTTGTAAAAATTATTTCACCTTTTTTATAAAGTGTATCTGGTGCTGAAGGAACATACTCAACATCGTCTGAAAAACGAGCAACAAATGTTATTTCCTTAATAAGTAAGGTATCATATTTTGTTTGTGTGATTATTAATTCCTGAACATTATATTTTATAATTTTCACTTGTGATTGTAAGTCGAATGTAATAATCACGAAAAACATAAAGCAAAAAAGATATTTCATATTTACCTCAATTTTTTTATGCTTTTTCATAAATCGTTACTCCTTTCTTCTTTTTCATTGATGATTTTTAACTTTTCTATTGATTTTAATAGTTGTTCAGCATTTCGCTGAATGCGGATTATGGTTAATTTCTTTTCTGTGGATAAATTATTTTCTATGGAATCTTCAATTTTCTCTTTTCTCGCGGCTCTTTTAACATTGCTCATCTCAGAAACAATTATACCAATAAACAAATTTAATATTATCAACCCTGCCAAAAGATAAAAACTGATAAAATATATTGGTATAAGTGAAGGATATTCAAAAGGTTTTAATATCATTTTACCATCGATGTATATTTTTTCAGTACTTGTTTGAATATTCTTCATGATTTCGCTCCAGTTACCTGATATACATTCAAACAAAGTAATAAATGATTGTGGCAAATTCCCAAAATGTTGATGGTCAAATGTTCCGAATAAGAAATATCCTGTTACAGCATAAATGTAAAATATTATGAATAGGAAAAATATAACATATAACATTTGAGGAATGCTTCGAAGTAAGGAATCAACTAATGACTGTAGTGGTTGGAAATGAGTTATAACTCTGAATACCCTGAAAACTCTGATTACTCTAAATAACCGTAACATTCTGAATGCCATTAATGCATGAGTGTCTTCATTATTGGATGGGAATAAATAGGGTAATAGGCATAAAAGAACTATCATAAAATCGAAGATATTCCACCAATCTGTAAAATATTTCCATGGTTTATTGCCATGTACATATATCTTAATAAAAATTTCAAATATGAAAATTGCAAGAATAACAATATCAATATAGTGAAAGATAATAAAGTATTTTTTATATAAAACGTGATCGGTTTCAATGCCAATTACAATAGCAGAAATAACGATTATTAGAAAGATAAAATTATCGAAATTATTGCTTTCCTTATTCCTGATTTTTTGAAATAATAATTTTATCATTATTATCTATTCTCTAAAATATTTTGAACTTCTTTAGAAACACTATTTAAAAAATCATATCCAGTCGAACTTTCTATTCTGCGGATTGTTGTTTTATATTTACTCCATTTGTCCTTTGAAATTCCATCAATATTCGGCATTACAACTGCTATAACTTCTGTAGAAGTTGTCACATCTTTTAATCCCTGTCCCCTATTCATTACGACAATGATTTTAAAACAACTGTCAGGCACCGGAACAATTCCTTTGCCCATAAGTGTGGAATCACTGTGAAAAATACCACCTGCAACAATATAAAGCTCTTTATTTTGCTTTTTACAAAGGTCTTCACAATAATATTCCAAATCAAGCCAAACTCCTCGATTCAGGTCTGGTCGTTGTGGTAAAATATTCGTCATAAAAAAAGTTGATAAATTATCTGTAACTGTTTTGGTACGTTCTTCACTCCTAACCATATGCCCACGGTCATAACCTGAGTTTGTATAATCCTCATGTTTAACCTGATACCATCCAGTCGGTAAAGTAGTGTCCTTTTTGAAGTTCCCCGAATATCTCTCGACATCTCCATACCAATCAGCATTTAAATTCCAAGCTACCCAATTACATGAGTTTTTATTGTGGTTATAACTAATAACATATTGATACCTTATAATATAATAGTCATCAGTAGAATCGTTGTCTGTAGGCACTCCGAGAGCTGTATGGATAGAATTTATTTTTGGTAGAGTAATATTATTATTTTTTATTGGCTCTGTCGAAGAATGACAAGCGAAAGCAAAAAAAAGAAGAAATGTAATTAGCGTCCTCATAATACACTTTCTTTAAAATAACTTGAATAAAAATTTACGATAATTCTAATTTAATAATTTTATTTTATTTGACAAAGATTTATTATTAATAATCAAAATTAATGATGCTTTCTGTTTTCTTTTCTTTGTTTTTCAAGTTCCAAATGAGAAAAAAACAAGTCTTTTCCGGCACCTGTAATTTTAAATTTTTTTCCGATGTCCGCTTGATTGTAATGTGTGCCCTTTTTTGCATTTCGCTTGAACCAGCTGTAAATAGTTTCTGCAGTTTTGTTAATCCCGTAAATTTCCTGAATCATTTCTCTTAATTGCTGGACGTTAAAATACATATTACTCCCTATGATAAAAAAAATATATTTTTAATTCAGTTTACTATTTAGCTGTGACCACGGGACAATACCCCAGTCATCTGAACAATCACCTATAATAGCGTTCTCGTCATCCCATGACCACAATGTGTTATTGCCTGCCATCCGATGTGCTTCATCTGGTTCGATACTCCCAAAGTAGGGGAGGTTTGATAAATCCACTGTTTCATCAACGCTATTCATGTAGTCTAAAACCTCATTTAAGTTTTTCATTGTATCACCTCTAAATTATTTTTTTATTAATTAAATTAATTATATAATTTCAAATCCCCATACTCTCGCCCTGCCTTCTTTGTCGTCTTTCAAAGCTACCCCCCAGTCATTGAGCTGAACTTTGATAGGAGTATTCCCTACTGGATATATTTCATACCCAGCTGAAGGATAGGTGTTGTCAGCACATATATCACAATGCCAATCTCGATAGTATTTCCCTTTTTCATAGCGAATCGTTTTATTGAATAGTCCACTTCCCTTGACATCATGGTGTCTAAAAGCATACAATGTATCATCCTCAAATATTAAATTCCATTTGTTTGCATAATCCCGCATTTCTGCTCTCTTCTCGAATATAGTCCTTGTGTCGTAATTGGACTCTAATTGTGCCTTTATATCCAATCTGTCCTTGAATTCCTCAATAAATCGGGGGCTGAGTTTTATGAATCTTGATATATAATACCAGTCTAATTCATCTTCATCTTTGAACTGCCGTATAAAGTCCTCGCTAATTTTTTGGTATCTTGCTACATATTCCAAATCCAATTCGTCTCGGAATTCTCGCATAAAATCCTCGCTGAGTTCCTGATAGGAGGCTACATCAGTCCAATCCAACTCGTCTCGGAATTCTTTCATAAAATCCTCGCTGAGTTTTTGGTACTTTGCTATACGACTCCAATCCAACTCGTCTCGGAATTCTTTCATAAAATCCTCGCTCAAGTACTGATATACTGATATGGAAGACCAGTCTGCCTTGTCTCGAAACTCATCAACCGTAATATCTAAATTCAAAGACTTAATGATATCTTGAATTTCCTGTTCTACTGTTTTTTTCATTTCATCACCTATAAATATGTTTTTAAAAATTTGTTAAAATCACAGATGCAATATAATAAAATTTTTCCCATCTGTCAAGTTTTTTTTTGTAGTTTAACAATATTTTTTTGTGATTATATGGCTAAATGGTTGAGTAATCAAAGATTTAAAATTATAATTAATTCTTTTTAATAATCATGTTATAAATCATATCTTATCTTTGTCAAAAATTTTAAAAGGAAATCCGAATATTACAACCTCTAAAATATGCCTTTGCACATAGCAATATTCGAATAATTCCTCATCTTTCATATTTTCTCA
>RCNQ01000280.1 GCA_003731675.1 Bacteroidetes/Chlorobi group bacterium ChocPot_Mid | reverse complement strand
GACATCCTTCGACAGGCTCAGGATGACATCCTTCGACAAGCTCAGGATGACATCCTTCGACAGGCTCAGGATGACATCCTTCGACAAGCTCAGGATGACATCCTTCGACAGGTTCAGGACGACATCCTTCGACAAGCTCAGGATGACATCCTTCGACAAGCTCAGGATGACATCCTTCGACAAGCTCAGGATGACATCCTTCGACAAGCTCAGGATGACATCCTTCGACAGGTTCAGGTTGACATCTTGTCAAGAAAGAAGAACTGATTAGTAATTAAGAAATTTTACCAAAATTGCAACAGGCAATACTATATGAAAAGCACGATGAGAACATTGTCAAATGTTTGCTCTGCTCTCATTACTGCGAAATAAAACCGGGGCAAGTCGGTACTTGCCTTCTGCGGAAAAATATTGACGGTGAATTATTTACTTACAGCTATGGTGCTTCTACCGGATTTGCTATAGACCCAATCGAGAAAAAACCTTTTTATCATTTCAAACCTGGTTCGAAAGTCTTGTCATTCGGAACACCCGGATGCAATTTCAAATGCCTGAATTGTCAGAACTGGCAAATGTCTCATGCTAAAAAAGATGACATCCTTCGACAGGCTCATGTCCTTCGACAAGCTCAGGATGACATCCTTCGACAAGCTCAGGATGACAATGCTATTGAAAATCTTCATATAGAATACTCACCTTCATTTATTGCAGATTTGGCAATAGAGCAGGGGGTTGACGGAATAGCTTATACCTACTCAGAGCCTACAATATTTTTTGAATATGCAAGAGACACAATTTTAGAATGCAGGAAAAAATATCCAAATGTTGATTTGTTCCATTTATTCATATCGAATGGTTTCATGTCCAAAGAAACAATTGATTTAATTGCTAAAGAAAACTTGATTTCAGCAATCAACATTGATTTAAAATTTATGAATGACAAAAAGTACAGGAAAATTTGCAATTCTTCATTACAACCAGTTTTAGATAATATAAAACGTTTTCAGGATTTGTCAGATAGTATTCACATGGAAATAATTAATTTAGTAATACCGGAAGAAAATGATTCTGTTGATGACATTAATGCATTAGTTGATTTTATCGTATCTGTTAATCCCGAAATACCGCTACACTTCAGTAGATTTCATCCATCAAATAAAATGACAGATAAACCAGCTACTGATTTGAATACTCTTCTGAAAGCTAAAGAAATCGCAGAAAGCAAAGGATTGAAATATGTTTACATTGGGAATACTAATTTACCTGGTGTCGAAAATACTTACTGTCCTAATTGCAAGAAACTCTTAATTGAGAGAAGTAGATATTCAACGAAAGTGAAGAAGTCATTGGGGAAAATCCTTCGACAAGCTCATGTCCTTCGACAGGCTCAGGATGACATAGTCAATGGGAGACGGATAATGGATAATGGTCAGTTTACGGATAGCCGAGAACCGAAAACGGACAACGGCAAACAAGGTTTCAAAGCACAACTCTCCGCTAAAAATGGTATTTGTTTAAATTGTGAACATAATATTAATATTAGATTATAATAATTTCATAATTGTTTTTTTGAAAATATTTTAATAAATTTTCTTTGTAACTTGCTTTTTCAGATTATTTAAACAATAAGTGTTTTCTTCAAATGATAATTTTTTTTAAAATAAAGGGATAAAATATGAAGCGGTATCTACTCAATCTATTACTAATACCAATATTAGCTGGATGTATGGATTTTCCAAATGATATAACTATGCCCAGCTGGGATACAGAGTTTAATCTGCCACTAATGAACAGGACTTATGAATTACGTGAATTGATAAAGACAGATAAATACATATCAATTGACGATAAGAATGGTTTTATCTATGTGGCTCATGATGAGAACTTCGGAGGTAAGCAGGGAACTGAAAACTTTATTGAAGGAAGAATTGACCAATCTGGTTCGGATATAACCATACCTGTAACAAATGGTCAGGGAACAATTGGAGTACCGTACAAAGACGGTCTGGTTATTGACAGTGCAATATTTGTCAGAGGGACATTAACTCTAACAGTTAAAAACACTGCATCAACTGAAGCAACTGTGAAGATGGAGCTACCGGCATTTATTGATGCTGGAGGAAATAAGTTATCATTACAAAAAACGATTGCAGGTAACGGAACCGAAACAGTTAGCCAGGACCTCAACGGTTATTTTTATGATTCAAGAAAACAAAAATTCGGAGCGGATAGTTTGCAAATTGACGGAACGGTTTTGGGCTCGAATTTTAACGGAAATCTTACTATCAATTATTCTATAACAAAATCAATGTTCAGTTATTTTGCTGGAATAGTACCTCCAACAACTGTTGACCCGATTGAAAGTTCAGTAGGTTTACCTGTAACTGATGATGTTGCTGACTTACGTGATAAAATGAAATTATGGGAAATACAATTAAAATTAGTAGGGAAATATATAGATAAAATAGCATCAATTAAAACAAATGACCCGAACAAGCCATTTGATATAGAAATAGAAACTTTGAATATCAAAGGTGTGAGAAATAACAAAACCGAACAATTTTTCCTTAAGCTGAATGGCAGGTCAGATAATAATTTAGGTCCGTTGACAATGAGAAACAAGTATCTTGAGGAAATATATACAGCTGATAATTCAAATCTTTCTGATTTTCTTGCTTTTATTCCTGATTCTATAATCGTAATGGCTATACCCAAAGTAAATCCTGATAAAAGAAGAGGTGCGGCTACGAACAGGGACACTATTCAGTTTGGATTTGACTTAACCATTAAGAGTATCGTAACAGTAAAAGATTTGAGCTTAAAAGATACTGTTGAACTGGAAATGGATGATGATGCACGTGATATGCTGGATAATTTCAAGGCGGCAACGATTTATTTTAAAATAGATAATAAAGTTGCATTTGGTGGTAAAATTGTCATGCATTATGTTGATGCAAATTACAATGAATTATTTACTCTTGATACTTTAACATTTGAACCTGCTATTGTTAACGCTGACGGGATACCAAGCGTAAAACATTCAGAACCAATTGTTGAACTTGACTCTGCTCAGATTCAGAATTTTATTAAATCATACAACATAATTGCTGAAGTATTGATTAATACTACAGATTCTCATATTGACCAAAAAGCAGTTTTTTCATCGAAAGACTGGCTAAAAATTATTTCGTTCTGCAAGGTGAAATATAATGTTGACCTCAGTGATGACAAAAAATAATTTTTGGATTTATTTTATTAGATATTATTAACAAATTGAGATAAGAAAATGAAAAGAATAATAAATTTGCTTGTGATAATAATAGGGCTTTTAGCTTATCAAAATTCGTCTGCACAATATGGTTCTTTTGGTACAACAGATGCACAAACCATAGGAATGGGCAATACATTCGGAGCGGCATTCGGGACATTAGCTTTGGGGAAAAATCCTGCGTTTTTGGCATATCCTCGTGATACAGTATCTTATTTTGCAATTCAGGTACCAAATTTTGAACTTGCCGTTTTGCAATCAACAATGACTATGGAGGATTTCAATAAATACTTCGGGAACAAAGAGTCACTTGTTCTTGACGAAGAAGGTAAAAAAGCATTCTTTAATACTTTTGATGA
This sequence comes from Bacteroidetes/Chlorobi group bacterium ChocPot_Mid, assembly GCA_003731675.1. Taxonomy (GTDB): domain Bacteria; phylum Bacteroidota; class Ignavibacteria; order Kapaibacteriales; family UBA2268; genus ChocPot-Mid. The sequence continues at coordinate 8,177 of RCNQ01000280.1, read as the reverse complement.
TAATAACGGGTTGTATTATGCATTAGGTTCAAAATTGTTTGCTTTGGCATGGAAACCATCGCAGGAAATAGGTACATTTGCTTTGTCTATGACTCAGTATATATCCGGAAATATGAATATTCCTTTGGCATTAATTGATTTGGCAATAAATGGCAATGCACAGGGCAAAACTTATACTTTTGATGATATGCATTTCAAAACATGGTGGATTGGAATGACTACCTTATCTTATGCAAGAGATATATTGGAGTTTGACAAGGAAAGTTTCATCAAAAGTCTTACAGGTGGTATATCTTTGAAACTTGTAAGCGGGTATTCTTATGCAGGACTTGAGAGAATGAATGCATCTTTTAAAACTGGTGAGAATAACGTCCTTGACGGAAAGGTTGATATGCTTGCAAGGACAGCTATATCGCCTGATTTACAAGAAGATTCAATGTATAAAAATGAATGGTACAATGTGAAAATGCCTGGAGATTTTAAATTTATGCCCGAGACAGTTGGTTCAGGTTTTGGTTTTGATATAGGATTTGCGGCGGAATTAAGTTATAACTTACGGGTTGGTTTAGCCATAACAGATATCGGCTCAATAACATGGGATAAATATGCTTCTGAGCATAGTTCAAATTCTGAATCACATATTGATGATTTATTAAAAAAGAGCCAACGGGACAGACTGGAAGCTTTACTAAGCGATTCAAGTTATGCTGTCAGCAGTTTTTCGACAAGTTTGCCAACAGCATTAAGGTTAAGTTTAGCTTATGATTTGTCAAAAACAGTTGAAGCAATTCCTGGTGATTTAACTTTGCTGCTGGGATATAATCAGGGATTTAATGATTCACCTGGAAATTCGACAGACCCGAGAATAGCATTTGGATTAAGATGGCAGACTTCACCTAATATACCTGTAATAAGTACAGGGTTCACTAATACAAGGGCAGGTGATATAGTTTGGACTTTCGGACTTGGCTTTTCGACATCTGTATTGGACGTTTGTGTTGCGACACAGGATTTATTTACCTTGTTGGGTAGTGGAGGTAATCCTTATGCATCAGCTGCACTGAATTTCATTTGGAAAATAAATTATTGATTATATTTAATAGAACTAAAAAGAGGCATGGGAAACCGTGCCTTTTTTGTTAGAATTTCGTAAATTTGACTAAAAAAAGTGTGATAGTTGCAGATTGATGATAATTGAAAGCGGACAAATAGAAGATGAGAAGATTGGACTAAATGAGAAGTTAAGTTCAGTGCCTACCAATCCCGGTGTTTATTTGCATAAAGATAAAAACGGGAAGATTATCTATGTTGGTAAAGCAAAGAATTTACGGAACAGGGTTCGTTCTTATTTTCAGCAGGGCAGACCAATGGATGCAAAAACTAAAGCATTGGTTAGTAAAATTGATGATTTTGAGGTTATTGTTGTTGATTCTGAAGCTGAAGCATTCATACTTGAAGATACTTTGATTAAAAAGCATAAGCCAAAGTATAATATTTTATTAAGAGATGATAAGTCATATCCATACGTAAGGGTAACAAAAGAGGATTACCCGAGATTATTCCCGACAAGGAAGCTAATCAGAGATGGGTCAAGGTATTTTGGTCCTTTTACAGATGTCGGACATTTGAAAAGGATTTTACGTGTCATCCGCTCCCTGTTTATGCTTCGTAGCTGTGATTACAATCTATCTGATGAAAATGTAGCAAATAAGAAATACAAGATTTGTCTTGATTATCATATCAAAAAGTGTGAGGGTCCTTGCGAAGGTTATATTAGCAAAGAAAAATACAATGAGAATATAGAGAAATCTATACGTATTCTTAACGGTAAAACAAAGGAAATTGAAAAAGAATTGCTCGAAAAGATGCAAGAACTTTCAGAAAACATGAAATTTGAAGAAGCATCAATTATAAAAAGCAGGTATCTGGTATTGAAGGATTATCTTGAGCACCAGAAATTAGTTAGTCCGGATTTGGTGGATAGAGATATTTTCGGTTTAGCAAGGATTGATAATTCAGCTTGTACCCTTGTATTCAAGGTTCGTGACGGGAAATTGACAGGTAAGAGGCATTTTATTATTCAATCAGCTAAGGAAGCTAATGATGAAGAATTAATACAGACAACAATGGAAAAATGGTATATGGAGACGGATTTCATTCCAAAGGAAATTTTTCTGCCTGTGATTCCTGAGCAAATCGAATTTATTACAGATTGGCTCAGACAGAAAAGTGAGCATGCAATCGAGATTCTTGTACCAAAAATCGGAGAAAAGAAGAAACTTGTAAATCTTGCAACTGCTAACGCTGAATTTATGCTCAGGGATTACAATCTTGCAATGATGAAAAGAGAACAAAGTGTACCGAGAACTGTGCAGGCACTTCAAAGGGATTTAAGATTACCGAAGTTACCAGTAAGAATTGAATGTTTCGATAATTCACATTTTCAAGGTTCTGAGCTGGTTTCATCATGTGTCGTTTTTGTTGACGGCAAGCCATGTAAACAGGATTACAGGAAATTCAAGATTGAAACAGTAGAAAAAAATGATGATTTTGCCGCAATGAGAGAAGTAGTTGGCAGAAGATACAGAAGGTTGATTGAGGAGAAAGGAGCTTTGCCTGATTTGATTATCATTGATGGGGGTAAAGGTCAACTTTCCGGTGCAGTTGATGTATTGAAGGAGTTGGGTTTGTCTGATAAGATTGTAATTATAGGATTAGCTAAGCGTTTGGAGGAAGTCTTTTTTCCGGGAAAATCTGAATCAATAATGTTACCGAAAACATCGAGTAGTTTGAAGTTAATTCAGCAGGTCAGAGACGAAGCACACAGGTTTGCCATAACTTTTCACAGACAATTAAGAGATAAAAGAACGTTTCAAACTGAACTTACAAAAATATCAGGTATCGGAAAAATGAAAGCTCAAAAACTATTAATTGAACTTGGTTCTGTTGAAAATATCAGAAATTCTGAATTTGAAAAGTTGGTAGATTTAGTTGGTGAAAAGTCAGCTCTGGCATTAAAGGAGTATTTTAAAAATAATCAGATTGATACAAGTTCTTTAATTTTATAAACTTAAAAGTAATATTAAATATTTTCAATTTGGCAAGGGAATCATTCAATATTTTTAATTAGTTTTAAAACGTTTTGATTATTTTGTGAAGAAGCAGGGTAATATTCAATATCATCCATGACAGAACGCATTAATTGAATGCCTAAACCACCTTTTTTAAATTCTCTGAAGTATTCCTCCATATTTTGTTTCTGAACGGACAATGGGTTGAAAGGTTGTGACTGGTCAATAATGCTGACAACCATTTTCTTGTCAATTTTTTCAGTGGCAATGCAAATAGTTTTATTTTTATCAAATTTGAAAGCATGTTCAATGAGATTTGTGCAAGCTTCGTCAACTGCGAGAGCGACCTTTGTAGCGGCATCAGAATTTAATCCATAGTCCAAAGCTTTAAGCTCGATAAAGTTTCTTATCTTGTATAATTCAACAAGGTCGCAACAAGCATTTATATAATCAATATTATTCATTCTTTTTTAAGTCACCATTTTTAAATTTTTGAATTGCTTCATCTTCGGTATCGAGAATGTCAAACAGTATTGGAAATCCTAATAAATCGAATACCTGAAAAACTTTTGAAGTCATTTCACAGAGTTTTATGTCTCCGTTTTTATCTCTTATTTCTTCAATAAAAGCCATAAAAACACCTAAACCGGCACTGCTGATATAGTCGAGATTTTTAAAATTTACAAGTATGTAATATTTATTATCAATAATAATTTGATTTAGTGCATTTTCAAGTTCGGAAGCAGTATGTGCATCAAGGTAACCACTCAGGTAAAGCTTTGCTATGTTACCTTCAGCTTTTATAATTATTCCAAATTTACTCGTATCATTCATTTCCTTACCTTTACTAAAATTACTATAAGATGATATTTCAAAATTATTTTTGCTAAGTCCATCTGTTCAAATTGTTTTTTAATAATTACTATTTTTTACTAATACCACAACAGTCATATCATCATGAGCTGTATTATCTCCTAAATATTGCAATAAACTATCCTTCAAATTATTAATTACTTCATCAGCTCTAATATTATATACTGAATTTTCAAGAATTTGTTTCAAAGATACGTAACCGAACTCATCATTTGAAGAATTTCTTAGTTCATTTATACCATCGGTAAATAAAACAATAATATCACCAGGATTGGTTTCTATTTTGATTTCTTCCAACCATTTATCAAAAATCAGGTTGTTTGCTAAAGAAATGCCAAGACCGTTCGGTCTGAAGATTTTAATTTCCTGAGAAATATCGGAAATGTTTGTTTTGACCATTAATGGCATGTGACCAGCTCGTGAGAAAGTCAAAGTACCTTCAACATTTTCTACAACAAGTGCTGAAAGAGTGATATAAATCTGCTTGTCAATTTTACCGTAAAGGGTTTTATTAATCCTTTTAAGTAAATCACTTGCAGAAAGTGATTCAGGAGCTAATGACATTACAACTCCTTTGAGTTGAGCCATATAGAATGCTGAACTCATACCCTTTCCTGAAACATCACCAATCAGAACACAAAATTTTCCTGATTTCAATTTTACTATGTCATAGTAATCACCGCCGACTTCATTAGCAGGTATTGAGAAAGCAGATATAGTAAAACCTTCAATTTCCGGAAGGGCTTTTGGTAATAATTTCTCTTCCATTTCACGTGCTAAAACAAGCTCTCTTCTATACCTTTCTTTGTCAATTGAATCCTGAACCAATTTTGCATTTTCTAAAGCCAAGTTGATGTTGTCTGCAAATGCTTCCATAACTTTGAGGTCGTCTTCGTCCATCCCGTATTCGTCAGGATGTAATATAACAAGTGTTCCTATTCTTCGGTTCCCTGTTCTTAAAGGAACAATTATCATTGAATTTACTAATGGGAGAGCAGACCAATTGAGTTGTTTCAATGTATTATCTTCTTTGATGGAAGGGATAAGAACAGACTTTTCAAATATTTGTAAGTAATTGGATAAATTATTATTTGTATCAAGTGACTTAATGTTAATTTCATTCAAAAATTGAGTAGAAGCAATAGAAATCGAATTATCTTTGTTATAAATTTCTGTCCATGAAGCTATTCCTCTGCAAGTTTGAAGTGCGAGGGCAGTAACTGTATCAATAAGTTTGTCGAAATCAATGGTTTGGGAGACAACTCGGTTTAAATAGGTCAATGAGCTGATTTCCGTATTCGTTCTTTCCAAGAATGATGTTGTTGGCAGAGTTACTATAGTAGAGAAAATCAGTTTGAAGAAATAAGGTAAAAGACAAAAGTATGAAATAAACAAGAGAGTATCAGTACCGAATGTAAATTGTGCCGCCATTGAGAACTTTGATTCTCCATCTGAACCTGAAGAAAGTATGATAAATGCAAAAGAAAAAAATATTCCTATAAGATAAAGTAGGATTAAACTCCATTTTTTCTTTTTAGGTAAAACGGCTATCCAATTATTTTTTCTTGTAGTTAGGAAAACTATTGAAAGCATGGAAATAATTAAAATCACAGAAAGAGCAATGAGCAGTGAATTGGAAGTTAAATCCTCAGAACGAATGTGATAATAATGGAAAGGAGCTTCTAAAATTATCATTGAAATTATTGAAGTAATAAGAATCTGTATATAGATTTTTGTTCTTTTATGCTTTCTTTTTAAAAGCCATTTTAACAGAAAACTGAGAATATAGAATCCAGTAACAGTTGAAAATATAGAGACTAATTCTATGTAAATGAGGAGCCAGATATTTTGTATTTTACCGTAATTTTGTATTTCATCAGGCAGGAAATAGTTGAATACAAATATGGCTAAAGAAATATAAAGTAATATTTTTAATTCTTTGAAATAATTTGAAGTTGATAGCGAATCAACAGTTTTAAAAGATTCCTGAAAATTTTTTAAGAAATAAAGGGTTAGTAATAATAAAATAAAGATGGAAGTTATTATTCTCCACGTTATAGCAAGGAATGAATAAATATCAGTGAATGTAAAAAATGTCAGGTCTCCGGCAATTTTTACAGACCATAAAACAAAAATGACTAAAACGATGTAACTCGTATTTAGTTCACTTGTGATAAATTCTTTGTATTTTTGTTTAATTTTATTTATCATTTTTTGTAATACGAAAATTATAGAAAAAAGTTGTTACAGACAAATAATGTTTATTAATTAGACTGGTTAAATATTAGGTTAAATTACTTAGGGGAAAAATATGAGACATGTCCTGACAGTCGAGCAAATGAGAACAGCAGACAGAAATGCCATAACCAAGTATTCAATACCGGGAGTAATATTGATGGAAAATGCTGCGCGTTCATCTGCTGAGTATGTAATTGAAATAATGGATGAGCTTGGATATAATAACCAAAATCCCTGCAACGACCCATTGATTGATATAATTTGTGGTAGCGGTAATAATGGTGGTGATGGTTTTGCTCTTGCTCGTCATTTGCATGAACATTTTAGAATTAGAGTGTTTTGGATAGGTGATGAAAAGAAGATGTCTCGAGAGACTCTATCGAATTATAAAGCAGTTCAGAAATTAAATATTGAAATTAAACAAATAACATCGAACAAGGATTTGAAAAGAATACATTTTTCAGAAGATTGCATAATTGACTCGATGATTGGTGTTGGGGGTTCTGAGGAAATTAAAGGAATCGCACTTGATATATTAAAAAAGTTAAAGACGAGTAGGGCTTTAAAAATAGCCATAGATGTACCGACAGGATTAAATAGCGAGAACGGTAAGGTAAGTCCATGGTGCTTTGAGGCAGATTTTACAATTACAATGTATGCAGAAAAAATGGGGATGATAATCAATGATGGTCCTGATGTTTGCGGGAGAGTACTAATAGCATATTTAGGAGCACCATTAAATATAATCGAGAGAATATCGAAGACTCATATACTTGAAGATAATGATGTGAGAGGTTTTTTACCAGAAAGGCAAAGAAGAAGTTCAAAGTTTGATTATGGCAAAGTTATGGTTATAGCAGGTTCGAAAAAATATCCTGGAGCAGGTGCATTGACATCAAATGCTGCGATAACATCAGGTGCGGGTCTTGTTTATCTATGTTCCACAGCTTTTCATTCGGCATTATTACCTGAGGTTATACCGATTAATTTAGAATCAACAGGAACAGGAGCAATCTCAAAAAAATCCTCAGATGATTTAATGAAAGAACTTGATAAAGCAGAAGTTATAGCTATCGGTCCTGGATTGAGCGATAACGTGGAAACTTTAGAATTGGTTACTAAGATTATAAAAAATTATATTGATAAAAAATTTATAGTTGTTGATGCAGATGGATTAAGGTCAATTTCAAAACAATCAAAATTGAGTAAAAAAGTAATCTTGACACCGCATTGTGGGGAGTTTTCGAGAATTATTGGAATTCCCAGAAAAGAAATTGAATTAAATTCGTTGGAATTAGCTAAACAATGGGCTAAGAAATTGAATTGTATAATTGTTTTGAAGCATATACCTGTCATTATTACAGACGGAGAGACAGTATTTGTAAATGTTACAGGGAATCCAGGTATGGCAACTGGAGGGAGTGGTGATGTACTGACGGGAATGATAGCAGGACTTTTGGGACAGGGACTTGAACCATTGATGGCAGGGGCTCTTGGAGTTTTTATACATTCGAAAGCAGGGGATATTTATGCTGAAAAATATTCACAGGAAACATTGACAGCAAGTAGACTGATTGATTTTATTCCGGAGGTTATGGCAGAAAATGTCAGATAAAAAATTTAATGAGGAAAAGGATTACAGATTGAAAACAAGACTTAGATTTTGGTATTCATTGCCGGCTGTTTTGATTGCGGTTACTATATTTTGGCTTTCTAATGCGACTCATCCTGAGTTTCCACATATTGGGATTGAATGGGAGGATAAAATTGCTCATAGTTTGGCATATTTCATTTTTGGGATTTCATTGATAATGTTTTTACTTTCCAATACGAAATGGGATAGCAGGAATAAAATAGCAATAGTAACAATAATCATAGGTGCTTTGTATGGTTTTTCTGATGAATTGCATCAGTATTTCATTCCTGGAAGAGACGCAGAATTTTTGGATTGGGTAGCAGATATTGTTGGAATATCAATATCACTAATTTTTATTA
>RCNQ01000029.1 GCA_003731675.1 Bacteroidetes/Chlorobi group bacterium ChocPot_Mid | reverse complement strand
AGGGATGAATCTTGGTGATAGTATTAATGTTTTTGGGGAAACAGTTCAATTGACTTTCATTGAAAATGCCGGTATGGCATTTGGTATTAGCTTTGGACCTGCAAAGATTATATTAAGCTTATTTTCAGTGATAGCTTCTTGTTTTTTGGTTTATTATTTAAATAAAATTTATCATTATTCAAGATATTTGAAATTAGGAGTAGCTATTATATTAGCAGGTGCAGTGGGTAATTTAATAGATAGAGTGTTTTATGGGGTTTTTTATGGTGAAGCACCTTTATTTTATGGTAAAGTTGTTGATTTTGTACGAGTCGATATTCCAGATATAAATATCTTTGGACTCAATTATACTCATTGGCCAATATTTAATGTTGCTGATTCTTGTATTACAATTGGGGTGGTTATTTTATTAATTTTTAATAAACATATACCTTCATTTTCCGAGGTTTTTAAAAAAGAGGAAAATATCAATAATGAATAATCTTCGGTTAAATATTATTAAAACAGTGGTTAGCAAGGTATTTGTAGTCCTTCTTTTTTTTATTATCTCAACCAAATTAGTTTTTGCGTCCAATTGGAAAGAATACTATGAACAAATGGTGAAGAATTACAACGAAGGTAATGTTAAACTTGGTGTTCAATGGGGTGAAAAAGCTTTAGAAAATGCAATATCTGAATTTGGTTTTAACAGTGTTGAGCATGAAAAGACTTTGTTTGTCATGGTTGATTTATATTATTATACACATGATTTAACAAAAACTTTAGAGACAGCTAAGCTTGACAGCATAGTATCAAAAAATGTTTATGGTGAATCGAGCCAATATTATTGTGGAAGCTTAAATAATCTGGGATTGACATATTTTTTCAATGCAGATTATTCAAATGCTGAGAATGTCTTATTTGAGGCAAAAACAATTCAGGAAAAAATGCAAAATGTAACCGATTCTGCATATTCATTTACATTAAATAATTTGGCATTAGTCTATGAAACAAATGGCAAATTCTCGTTGTCAGAAAAGAATTATCTAAAATCTTTGGAAGTTAATAAAGATACCAGTGGTAATAATTACGCAGAAACTATAAATAATTTAGCAGCTCTATACAGGAGGTTAGGCATTTACCCGAAAGCCGATACCTTATATCAGAAATCATTGATTTTAAACAGAAGATTAAAAGGAGAAAGACACCCCGATATTGCTTTGATTTACAATAATCTTGGTGACCTATATAAATTAATGGGGAAATATGACGAAGCAGAAAAGATGTATGAGCAATCTGTTGAACTTCGAAAAGAACTATTAGGTAAGGAAAACTCTGATTATGCAAAAAGCATTAGCAATTTAGCCTTGTTATATTTTACAGTCGGACGATATAAACAAGCTGAAGATATATTCCTTGAAGCTTTGAAAGTTCAACTAAAGACTAAAGGAGAGGAACACCCTGAATACACTGCTACATTGAATAATCTTGCTCTACTTTATGATGCTATGGGTAGATTGACTGAAGCGGACTCACTTTATATCAGAACTTTGGAATTATTTAAGAAAAAATTCGGTGAGGAGCATCCTTTTTATGCTACAACATTGGACAATCTTGCTAAGCTTTACAGAAAGATGGGTAAGCTTGATAAATCTGAGGAAATGTTTTTAAAAGCCAAAGCAATAAGATTTAATATAACAGGGAGTAATCATCCTGATTATGCAAAAATTCTATTTAATCTTGCAGAGTTGTATAGCCAGTTAGGAAGATATGATGAAGCTGAGAAATTATTCAAGGAAGCTTTGGAAATCAGAAAGAGTCTTTTAGGAGCAGAGCATCCGGACTATGCGAAGGGGTTGTCGGGAATGGCAGTCCTTTACAAGAGAATGCAGAAGTATGATGAAGCTGAACCATACTATAACCAAGCTTTTGTTAATTATATTAACCAAATCCGGAAGTTCTTTCCTTATATGAGTGAAAAGGAAAAGTTACAGTTCTGGATGTCAGTCAGGAACATATTCGAAGACTTTACTTCTTTTTCGGAAGATTATTATAAACAGAAACAAGAAATATCAAGAAGTATTTACGATAATATTTTATTAACAAAAGGATTAATTTTAAGTTCTACAAAAAAGATAATTAATAAGATAAGAGAAAGCAAGGATAAAGGATTAATTGATTTATTAAATAAATGGGTTACTACAAAAAACTATTGGTTATGGCTTGTTCAAAATCCTCTAAAAGCAGTTGAGTTGAAGATAAACGTAGATTCTGTTGCTAATCTGGCAAATGATATGGAAAAAGTTCTTTCAAGTAAATCTGAAGATTTTGAGAAAGCTTATAGTTTAAAGGAAATTCATTGGGAGGATGTACTGAAAGCTTTAAAGCCCAATGAAGCTGCAATTGAAGTTATAAGATATACAAAAAATACCTTTAAGACAAAATTAGATGAACAAGATACAGTTCATTATGGCTTTTTAATTATAACCAATGAAACAAAGAATCAACCGAAACTCGTTGTTTTAGACAATGGTAATGAATTGGAGAATAAATATATCAAATTGTACGGCAATCTTGTAAAAATAATGCGTATCCAGCAAAGTAATGTTCAATCGGATTTGGAAGTTGAATTATTAAAAAGTGACCAGGAATTGCTCTATGATGTTTTTTGGCGGAAGGTACAAAATGAGTTAAAAGGAATTAAGGTAGTTTATCTTTCTCTTGATGGGGTTTACAATTCGATTAATTTGATGACTTTGAGAGACAGAGAAAAAAACTGTAGCTTAATTGATGAGATAGACATACGAGTGCTAACCAATACGAAGGATTTAGTCGAATACAGGAATCAGGAGAAAGTAAAACTATCAACCAGGAACAAGAAGGTTAAAACAACAAATTCAGCTGTTTTATTTGGGGATCCTATGTATCAGCTTAATCCTGATTCAGTTCAAAGAATAAGTGCCCTTCCAGGGACAAGAGATGAAATTGAGAGTATATCCAGTGAGATGATAAGTAAAAAATGGAAGATAGATGTTCTTTTCGGTAGTGAGGCTACGGAAGAGAATATAAAGAAGGTTCAAAATCCCAAAATTTTACATATTGCAACACATGGGTACTTTGAAAAAGATATTGAACCTGGAGATAATTCGATATTGGGTGTGGAATCTGAACGAGCGGTTGAAAATCCTTTGCTGAGGTCAATGTTATTTTTTGCTGGTGTTGAAAATTTAAGGAATGACCCGAATCTGACAACGACTAATGATGGGAAATTAACTGCTTATGAAGCAATGGATTTAAATTTAGAAAATACTGAAATTGTAATTATGTCAGCTTGTGAAACCGGTTTGGGTGAGGTTAAAAATGGAGAGGGTGTTTATGGTTTGCAGAGAGCTTTTCAGGTAGCAGGAACCCGTTCTTTGATTATGAGTCTTTGGACAGTAAGTGATGAGGCAACTCAAGTGCTTATGAGTGCTTTTTATAAAAAGTATTTAAATGGGATGGATAAGAGAAAAGCTTTCCGGGAAACCCAGCTGGAATTAAAAACAGTATATCCGCAATTTTATTATTGGGGAGCTTTCGTTATGGTTGGTGATTAATTTATCAACCATGGATATTCAATGTTAATGAATGATGAAAATATAGAAAATGAGAACTATCCTGATTTAATTGAAACAGTTTTTGAATTTAATTTACCATCAGGGCAAAAACCTGAAAGACTTGATGTCTTTCTTACAAATTCCTTAAAATATGCGACAAGAAATAAAATTCAAAAAGCAATTGATGATGGTTGTGTGACTATTAATGGTGTTGTTGCAAAATCGAGTAAAAAAATTCAACCTAATGACAAAATTATCTGCAAAATCCTCAAACCACCACCCATCAAGTTAATTCCTGAAGATATACCTCTGAATATACTTTTTGAAGATGAATACCTTTTAGTTGTTAACAAACCAGCAGGGATGGTTACTCATCCCGGATTCGGGAACAGAAGAGGGACTATCGTAAATGCTATTCTTTGGCATATTGGGAATAGAGAAGAAATTGACATAGAGATTGAAGAAGATGAAGATTCAGAATTGAATGAAGAAAAGATATTTTCGAGTGAAGCTATCAGACCTGGTATAGTACATCGTTTAGATAAAGACACTACAGGTCTTTTGTTGATAACAAAGGATTCTTCATTGCATTCTATTTTAGCCAAGCAATTTGAAGAGCGTACTGTTGAACGGTATTATTATGCTCTTGTTTGGGGTGATATGAAGAATGATTCTGGGACATATGAAGGAGATATTGGTAGAAATCCAAGAAACAGAAAGACGTTTGCAGTTGTTAAAAAGGAAGGGAAACCAGCTATTACTGATTATTGGGTATTAGAGCGATTTGGTATTATGACTCTTGTGAAAGTAAAATTAAGAACGGGTCGGACGCATCAAATTAGGGTTCATTTTTCTCATAATGGTCATCCTGTCTTAGGTGATAAAGATTATGGAGGTGACGTTATTGTTAAAGGAGGAGGCATACCTGAGACTAAGAAATTAGCAGAAAGATGCTTAAAAATTGCAGAAAGGCAAATGCTCCACGCGAAGATTTTAGGTTTTACACATCCGATTAATTTTCAAAGATTGTCTTTTGAATCGGAATTACCAGATGATTTTGAAGAAATTCTAAAAATTTTAAGAGTTTATTGTACTAATCATGTATAGAATCTTTTTCAATTTTTGTTTTTCTTGTAAACTGGGATGATAATTCTAAAAATAGCACCTCCGCTTTCAGCGGTATCAACTTCAATATTACCTCCGTGGCGTTCAATAATGCCCCAACTTACAGCTAATCCCAAACCACTTGTACCTTTCGTGGAAAAGAAAGGTTCAAAAATTTTATCAATCAGATTTTCTGGGATACCAGGTCCTGTATCTTCAACAGAAATAATACATTTATTATTAGATTTATCAAAATCGGTCGAAAGAGATATGGTACCTTTGAATTTCATTGCATCTGCAGCATTGAGCATGAAATTCAGAATAACCTGTATTAATTGCTGTGGGTCTGTGAATATTCTTGGCAATGATTCTTTCATGCTTGTGATAATAATGATATCCTTAAACTGAGGTAATTTTTTCACAAGGTTCATAGCATTTTCAACAATCTGATTGACTTCTGATACTTGAAATTTAGGAATATCCTGACGAGAAAAGTCAAGTAGATTCCTTACAATATCCCTGCATCTCAGAGTTTCACGGATTATTACCTGAATATCATTTCGTTGTTCGGAATTTTCAGGAAATTCATTTATCAGGTCTTCTGCATAAGCTAAAATACCAGTGAGAGGATTATTAATTTCATGGGCAACACCCGCGGCCAGTTTTCCTAAAGCCGCTAATTTTTCGCTTTGGATTAATTGCTCTTTTAACCTAACCTCATTTGAAACATCTCTTGCAATTGTACATACACCGATAATTTCACCCTTGTAATCAGTTAAAGGGAATCTGACGGTTTGAAAATGGTGGTCTTCACCGTGGACTGGGATTATTTCATCAAAAGTCTGATATTTTTTTGAAGCTATTACTTGATTGTCGTGTATGGTAACAGTTTGAGCAAGCTTTTTAGGAAGAATTTCGTGTGGCTTTTTTCCGATAAAATCTTCAGGCTTTAATCCAAATGCATCAGCTGTTACAGGATTTGCGATTACATATCTCCCATTTAAATCTTTAATTGAAATCCAGTCTTTTGCAGAATTAATGAAACTTTTAAATCTCATTTCAGCTGATTCGATTTCTCTTCTTAGCATAATTCTCTCGGTGATTTTATGCCAGGTAATAAGTACACTTTCTACTTCTCCAAGGTTATTTTTTATAGCTACTCTATTTATTTCCCAATGCGTTTCATCGGGAGATGGAGTCTTGCGTAAAATTGTTTGTGCATATCCATTAGTAAAAATTTGTTCGAATGAAATGGTAAATTCTTCATCATTAAAATCAATTTCTTTACCCCTTAGAATCTCCTGATATTCTTTTCCAATTATCTCTACTTCAGATATTCCTATGAAAACACAGAATTTTTTATTAGCCATCTGAACTCGTTTCCTTTTATCCAAAACCACCATCAAGTCTTCGTTGCTGTCGAAAATCTGTTGAAGGAAGTTTTTTTCTTTGGCTATGTCTTCTTCCAGCTTGGCAAGTTCCTGCATTTGCCAGTTCTGCTCGATTCTTGCGTTTACTATTTCCCAAAATATATGGGTAAAGTTATGGTCAATAATTTTTATTCCAGGACGAATTGTTTTATAAAGTTCCTGAAGTATTTCATCTTGCCCTGTCATTTCAATTATCATTTCGATATCTTTTAAAGAAAGTGCATCTTTCATATTAGTAAAAGTCTGCAATCCAATTTCCCGGGCATAAACCATTCCAGGGGCATCTTGATTTATATCCATTACTCCAATGATGTCAAGGTTGACTTCTTTCATAATAGGGTCATTTAATAATCCGATTAAGGACCTGCAACCTTTTCCACCACCTATGATAAGTGTTTTCATTTTATCTAAATATTAATGATATTTGTAATGAAAATTTTAAAAATAGTAAATTCGTAAATTATTTCGGATTTTGCAATTTTATTCGACTATTTTTAAATATTTATGAATAAATTTATAATCAATTCGTTTAATGAGAATGATTAATGTTATTTTTATGAGAAAAATTTATTTACTTATATTATCTGTTCTAATTCTGAGTGTTTTGATAAATTCTCAGTTTGTATTAATGTCCAAACCATTAGCCGCATATAAAAAAGATTCCTTATGGTATTTTGTTGATTATCAAGGTAAAGAGCTTTTTGAACCTAAAAAGTTGCAAAATGTTATTGGTTTCAGTGAAGATTATTTTTGTGTTTCAATGATTGTTGATGGCAAAGAGAAATGGGGCTTTTTAGATACAACGGGAAAATTTATAATTGAGCCTCAGTTTTATAAAGCTCAATTATTTTCAGAAGGTTTTGCAGTTGTTTTGGAAAATGATTATCAATTAGGTAGTGATATAAAATTAAAATTCATTGATAAAAATGGTAAACGAATTAATCATGATGACCTGCTTGATGGTCTTTCGTTTTCAGAAGGATTTGCTTATGTTTTCACTGAGGACAGACGTTCCGGATATATAGATAAAACAGGAAATTTTGTTTTAGATATAAAAAATCTTATTGGTGGCAGATTTCGTGAGGGATATGCTGCTGTTACTGATGAGAATATGAATGCGGGATTTATTAATAAAAATGGAGAAATGATTGTTCCTACAAGATATGAATCAGTGAAGAATTATTCTGAAGGGTTAGCTGCGGTTTGTAAAAATTCAAAGTATGATTTTATTGATGTTAACGGAAAAGTTAGAATAGATGGTGATTTTGATTTAGTAAAAGAATTCAAGGAAGGGAGAGCTTTTGTTGGTGTTTTATTTCCTCAGACTTTAAGGTCTTTGTGGGGTATTATAGACACATCCGGAAAGATAGTGAAGGATATGAGCTTTTCTGAAGTATTTGATTTCTCCGAAGGATTAGCTGCTGTTTGTGATTCTTTAAAGTGGGGATTTGTTGATTTGACTGGTAATTATTTTTTAGAACCACAATTTACTTATTGTGCTAGTTTTATTGATGGTATAGCATGGGTTTCAAAGAGAAATGAAGGGGTTTATGGATTTATTAATAAAAAAGGCGATTTTATCCTTAAATTTGATAATTTTGAAAAAATGATTGATTTGCGATTAAATAAAAGAATGTATTAATTGGAGAGGATTTATGAGAAAAATATGGATACCCGGATTAATAATTATTATTTCTATATTTCTTAATTCATGCTCAGATGAACCAACAAAACCGTCACAAGGTTGTAATTATTCTATTGATAGCAGATTAGCTGGTCTTTATGAATGCCCTCCAAATGAGAACGATTGTTTTGAGGGTGTTTTGTCTAATACTGAAAAGTTGAAAGCTTTAAATAGATTAAATTATATAAGAGGTATTCATGGGCTTCCTGAAGTTACATATAATTCATTAAAAGATGTGGCTGTCCAAAAGTCAGCTTTGATAGCTGTAGCGAATCAGGTATTAACACATTTTCCTGAACCAAGTTCAAAATGTTATACAACTTTGGGAGATACTGCCTGCCAGCAAAGTAATCTGCATCTATCTTATTATAGTTCTTTGGGTCAGGTTTGGAGTTCTGCTGAAAGTGTAGATGGATGGATAAATGAGAGGTATTCGTCAAGCATTGGACACCGACGTTGGTTTTTAAGTCCTTTTTTGAAAAGTGTATCCTTCGGAAGGGTTGACCAGATTAAAACCAACGGGCAGTATTGGGTTGCTTCTTCTATGTGGGTTTGGGATTCAGACGGTTCTACAGATGCTAATGTTGAATTTATTGCCTGTCCATTCCATGATTATCCCAAATCAGCATTTGACAAGGACTTGATTTTATCATTTTCAGTACTTATGAATAAAACTAACTGGTGGTCTAATAATAAAGTAAACTTTTCAAACTCATCTATTCAAATTAAAGATGAGAGTCAAACAAATTATTCTGTTTCTGATATTCTGTATGATACTCAAAACTATGGGTTACCAAATAATTTACAATGGAAGGTTACTGGACTTGATTATAATAAAAGGTATAACGTAACAATAACTAATGTGAATGTTAATGGTCAGATTAAAAATTATGATTATTGGTTTAAGATAATTAATTAGCATCAGCTATATTTTTTATTATTAAGCAAATTTAGATATTTTTTAGCACGACTTTGGAAAGCAACTTTTTTACTTGGCATGAGTGAGTTGAGATTCTCAATAAGCTCGTTTTTCAATTCAGGATAAAAATTACAAATTTTATATAAAATATCAATACTATTAACAGCTAAGGATTCCAGTTTGCTTTTTCCATTTAAAAAGTCAAAGCAGATTAAAGTTAGTTCACTCAATAATTCTTCATCATCAGGCAAATTAATTTCATAAAAAATACTTAGCAAATTGCCTTTTATGCTTTCATTCTGATTTTCTTTTAATTCTTTAATAAAAACAGATAAATATGGATGTATTAAATCAGGCTTCTTTTTCGAGCAAAAATGAAGCACACGGGAAGCTCTTAATGCATATTTGCTGTTCTCATTGATGGTGATGTTGATGATATCCGTTAGTTGTTCATTGTTTTTTAAAATGAACTCTGTAGCTTTATCAATAGTGACTCTTGAACTATCCGGTAGTAAATTTTTTATGTTCATAGAATTTTTATTCCAAAAATATTGTATTTCCTATAGCAAAATAAATAATATTTTGTTAATTTTGCTATCTTTAATAATAAATATTTTAAATGATAAAGAACTTTAGCAATATATCAATTAATGACAATGTATCTTATTTTGCATCCCCTGGAAGGAGTAAATTAGCTGAACTTTATAAGGATGTTGATGAGATAAGTTGCAGTCCTTTGATTAATGAATTATTAACGGTAGTCCCCAATTTATTCTTAGTTCTGAATTCTAACAGACAAATAATAACAGTTAATTATGCATTTTTATCATTACTTGGACTTGATAATTCTTCTGATTTATTAGGGTTGAGGTTTGGTGAAGCCATCAATTGTAATCATTGCTCCGATATGCCTGCCGGTTGCGGAACAAGCAAATATTGTTCAAGTTGTGGAGCGGCTATATCGTTTGTTACAGCTCTTGATGATAACAAAAACATCGAAAGATTCTGTTCGATTTTAGCAACACATAGAGGAGTTGTTAAAGAATATTTTCTTTCAGTTAAATCATCACGGATAATTTTAAACCAACAAAAATATCTTATGGTTTTTGTTAATGATTTGACTGAACAACAAAAAAGATTTTACCTCGAAAGAACTTTTTTTGGAGACATAGCTAATTTGATTAATGTTTTGAATGAAAATATTGGTCAAATCATTCATCAAGATGATGAATTAGCAGTTCAATGCAGTCAAGTCAAGCATATTTCCAAATTAATTTACAAAGAAGTTGAATATCAGAAAGCAATCTTCAATCCGATTGAATTTGAATATCAATCAGAGAATGAATTATGCTCTGCATATCAAATGCTAAATTCATTAAAAAAGATTTTTGAAAACAATACACTAACTTCTAATATTAAGTTTTCGGTAATATATCCTAAGGAGGATATAAGATTTATTTCTGATGGTACTTTAATTATGCGAATACTAATGCACATGCTTATTAATGCTTTTGAACACAGCTATCATGATTCATGTGTGCGTTTATGGACTGATTCAGGTGACAATCAATTGACATTTAAAGTCTGGAATGACGGATATATAACAGAAGAAGATGCAATAAGAATCTTCCAAAAATATTTTACTACATATAATACTTTAGGAAGAGGATTAGGTACTTATTTTATGAAGTACTTTGGCGAAAAGATTCTTGGCGGACATGTTGAATTCACGACATCGAGAAACAACGGGACAACTTTTATTTTTACACTGCCGATAAAAACTAATGATTATCAAGAGAATTTATTTATATAAGTGTTTATATCGAATTTAGTTTTGCAACCGTTGTAACTCATATATCTTATTTTTCCGAAGATTGGTCTTGGATTCCAAGCTCTGTCGTGTACACCACCGATACTCCATGCGATACCGGTGTAGCCATTAGGGTCTCTACCATCAAGAGAATATTTATCATTCAGATAGATTGCTGTTTCCAAAGCAATTTCCGGGGAATCAGACCATTCCAATATTTTTTTTGCCCAGTACATACGCATATATCCATGCATTTTTCCGGTAATAAGCATTTCTTTTTGTGCGGCATTCCAAAGTTTATCATGAGTGAGTGCCTGTTCAAACTCATCTAAGGAGTAAAGATGTTCTCTTTTTTTCTTTCGTTGTTCGTTGAGAGTTTTTTTAGCCCATTCCGGGAAACCTTCAAATGAGTCGTAGTTTTTGTTGTAAAAGCAAAAGTTGTCTGATAATTCTTTTCTCGTTATCAATTCTTCGAGGAATGATTCTTTTGCTTCTTTTAATGAGTAAGAACGTAATATTTCTAATGCAATTCTTTGTGAAGAGATTTGTCCAAAATGCAGATAAGGGGACAGATTTGATGTTTTATCGGCATTAGGGTTGTTTTTTTGAATATGATAGAATTGCAGTTTGTTTCTTATGAAATAAGATAGAGTGTTTTTGGCATTTTGTTCACCTGCTTTGAGCCAGTCAACAGGTTTAATTTGCCTGTTGATTTTTAAACCTTTAATTATTTTTTGCCAGTCAGTCTTACTTTTAATCGGTGCATTTATTTTTTTTATTTTCGGAAATTCTTCAAGGTAATCGAATAATATTCTTGATATTTTGGGTCTAAGTGTATAAGCAGAGTATTCTTCCTTGTCACTTACAATTTTGCAAGGTACAATATTGTGTGCATCAACTTCGTAGAAAGCTATATTAATTTTGTTCCTGATTGATTCAATCCAGTCCCTTTTGATTTTTAATGGGTCGAAATCAGTGATTAAGATTCCTGCTTTTTTATCTTTTAAAAATTTCGGTATCTGAATATCCGGTTTTCCTTTGAGTAAGACAAATTCGATTCCGAGAGTGTTAAGGTCTTTTTCGACTTCCTTTAAACCATCAAGCATAAATTGGTAGTGCCTTAATCCAGCTCCTAAAAAATCTGTGACAAGATTGAATACAACAATGATTTTAGATTTTTTAGTTGTGGCTTTCTCATAGCTAAAAAGTAAAGACCAGTTATCACTGACTCTTTGGTCACGGCTCATCCAATAGACAACAGGACCCTGTAACTCATCATTATCATTAAGTTTATTTATTCTCTTTTTGTTTACTATATTCATTTTTTTCAAATTATACTATTTTTTATATATTAAATTAAATAAAATGTTTTAATTATCAATTTTTATATTCAAATTTTATTAATGGTGACAGAATAAATTAAATATGATTTTGGACGTCAATAAGATAACTTTTTGTGGATATTGGTAATTAAGGAATATGGTCAAAGCAATTAGAGTCCTTAGGTTGTTTGTGTTAATTGTTTTTCTGTTCATTGTTGCTACAGGTTGTAAAACAGTGGAAAGGAAAAAGGGTTTTGATATGATGAAAGAGATTGCTGATGTAGATTTAGATACAGCAAAGAAAC
>RCNQ01000279.1 GCA_003731675.1 Bacteroidetes/Chlorobi group bacterium ChocPot_Mid | reverse complement strand
TAATTGTGCCGCTTGCCACGGAGCAATGGGAGAAGGAGGAATAGGTCCAAACCTACCGGATAACTATTGGATTCACGGGAATGGTATTAATAACATTGCTAAAACTATAGCACTGGGTGTGCCGGAAAAAGGAATGATTTCGTGGAAAGCTACTTTTAAATCTAATGACATTCTGGCTCTGGCGAGTTATGTTATGTCTCTGCACGGGACTAATCCTCCGAATCCAAAAGCACCGCAGGGTGATTTGTATGAAGGAAAATAATTTTTTTATATTAGTTAACTTTTAAAATTTGGTTATTTATTAGGATATTGACAGAAAATATTGATGATAGTAATGATAAGCTGATAACAGAGACTGGTGTTTCTTACAGGGATAGGGTATCAAATATTGATACTTCGGGTAAACGTATATGGATTTATCCGACAAAACCATCAGGAAGATTCCACAGGGCAAGGTTATTTGTAGGTTTTTCGTTGTTGGCTGTTTTTTTTATTTTGCCATTTATTAAATACAAGGGTCAGCCCTATTTTTTGATAGATGTCATTGACAGGAAATTCATTTTGTTTGGGAGTATCTGGTTTCCTCATGATTTTTATATTTTTGCAATAGGATTTCTTTCCTTTGCAGTCTTCGTGGTGCTTTTTACGGCAATCTTTGGGAGGATATTTTGTGGTTGGGCATGTCCGCAGACGATTTTTATGGAACTGGTATTTCGCAAAATTGAATATTTTATTGAAGGAAATGCAAACAAGCAAAAATCGTTAGCAAAGTCCCCGTGGAATTTGAGCAAGACTTTAAGGAAAATGATAAAACATCTTTTTTTTATTGCCATTGCTTTTATTGTCAATTCCGTCTTGCTGTCATATATACTTAGTATTGACGGAGTATATAATATGCTGTTTGTAAATCCATCGGGATATTTGGCGGGGATTGTTGCCTTGTCTGTTGTCTCGTTGGCTATGTATATAAACTACTCATGGTTCAGGGAGCAGGCATGTACTTTTGTTTGTCCTTACGGAAGACTTCAATCTGTTTTGCTTGATAAAAATTCGATAATAGTTGCTTATGACGACAAAAGAGGAGAACCAAGAGGTAAAGTCAAAGGAGAGAAAAGAAAAAAGAGCAGTGAATCAGAAAATCACAATTCACAATTGACAATTAACAATTCAGAAAAAGGAGATTGCATTGATTGTGGTGCTTGCGTCAGAGTTTGTCCGACAGGGATTGATATCAGGAATGGTTTACAGTTGGAATGTGTCAATTGCACTGCTTGTATTGATGCTTGCGACAGTATAATGGACAGCATCAATAAGCCGAGAGGTTTGATTAAGTATTCTTCGATAAGTAATATTGAAAACCGTCAGAAATTCAGGTTTACACCAAGATTGGCTTTTTACTCAATTATTCTGGTTGCATTGCTTTCAGTCTTTTTTATATTTTTGATTAGCAGGTCACCTGTCGAAGCTACAATACTGAGAGCGAAAGGTTCTACTTTTTTTATTAATGAAAAAGGAAATGTGGTAAATATTTATACTGTCAAGCTAATTAACAAGTCATTCGATAATATGGATATTAAATTTGTTACTGAGGATTTCAGCGGGAAATTTAAAATCATCGGGAAAGATAAACTTGTTGTCAAGGCAGAGGAAATGCTCGAAGGTACTTTCCTTTTGGAGATTCCGAGAAAAGAATTGAAAAGTTCAAAGAATAAGATAAAGATATTACTTTTTAACGGAAAAGATAAAGTGGATTCCGAGAAAACTATTTTTTCGGGACCTGGGATTTAATTAAAATTGAACATTGAGGTGTGTTATGAAGATAAAATTTAATTGGGGATGGGGAATTGCAGTTTTTTATTCTGCATTCGTTCTGTTCCTTATTGGAAATGTAGTATTCAGTTTTTTCCAAAGGACTGACCTTGTTACTGAGAATTACTACAATGATGAACTTGCTTATCAGCAGACAATTCATAAGGCAGAAAGGGCAAAGCGATTGGAAGGAAATTTGAATATTGTGCAGGGTGCAAGCACTATTGCTATTCAGTTCCCTGAAGAAGTAAAAGGAAAAAAAATCGAAGGTAGTGTTTTGCTCTACAGACCTTCTGATGCTTCTGCTGACAGGAAAATCAGATTGAATGTGAATGATAATAATTTTCAGGTAATAGATTCGAGGCAACTGGCAAAGGGATTATGGGTGATGAAAATTGACTGGTTTGACGGCGATTCGACTTATTACAACGAGGAAAAAATAACAATACAGTGAGATAAAATGGAAATAGTAAGCGGTTTGATTATGGGATTGATAGGAAGTTTGCATTGCCTTGGCATGTGCGGTCCGATAGCGATAGCAATTCCTTCGAGAAATGATAATAAAATATCAATTTTTATTGACAGCATTGTTTACAATCTGGGCAGGACAGTTACTTATGTTGTAATGGGTGCTTTGGTTGGTCTTCTCGGAACGGCTGTCAGTCTTGCAGGTTATCAGGAAATTGTTTCTGCTATTGCAGGTGTCTTGTTGCTGATTATTGTTGTTATTCCAAAAAAATGGGAGACAGTGTTAGCAGATATCGGCATTATCAAAAAAGCATCTGACAGTCTGAAAACCGCATTTAGAAAGGTGTTTCAGGTGAAGACAATAAGTTCATTATTGCTCATTGGAATTTTGAATGGACTGTTGCCCTGCGGATTGGTTTATACTGCATTGATAGCATCAGTAGCTTATGGTTCGGTATTGGGTTCGATGACATTTATGCTGTTTTTCGGATTGGGAACACTGCCGATGCTTGCGGTTGTATTCAACGTAAAAACGATGATTTCCCTGGGTATAAGAAGGAAAATAAATAAACTGATACCCGTAGGAATAGGTCTGGTAGCCGTAATTTTGATTTTAAGGGGATTGTCGCTTGGAATTCCTTTTGTTAGCCCGGTGCTTCCTGACCATGTCAGTGAAAAAGGGAAATGTTGTCAGCATGAAATGAAAAAATAGGATTTTTGTTATATTTGAAAAATTTGGTAAATGTAAAATTAAAAAGGCAGGATTGTGAAAAAACTACATTTAGACAGAATACTTAAAATCAGAGTACCAATCACCGTTGGGTTTATTCTTTCGGCTTTTGTAATCACTTTTTTTGCTACAAAAGCGGCAAGAGACAGCGTAGGATACGAACCTGAACAACCGATAAAATTTTCTCATGCGATACACGCTGGCAAACTCAGTATTGATTGTCAGTACTGCCATACAGGTGTGGAGAAGACAAGGCATGCAAGCATACCCTCACCAAGTATTTGCATGAATTGCCATTCTGTTGCAAGAAGAGATAAGCCGGAGATACAGAAATTAATAAGCTACTATTTTGACAAGAAACCAATTCTTTGGAAGAGAATTCACAAAGTCCCTGATTATGCTTATTTCAATCACAGTGTGCATGTTGCCAAAGGAATTAATTGTGTGCATTGCCATGGTGATGTTGCAAGTATGGATGTTGTTTCACAGAAGCAGTCATTCAGAATGGGACAGTGCCTGAGTTGCCATAGAAACGCACACGACAGAATGCCTGAGCTTTCAGATAAGATTAAACTCGGTCCTGTGCAATGCAGTGCTTGTCACAGATAATTATTTGATACAATGAAAACGACAATAAAACAAAAGGATGAAATTATGAATGATGATAAAAAAGTATCAAGAAGAAATGTGCTGAAAAGCTCGTTATTTGCTGGCTTTGCGGGGTTATTGGCAACTGCAAATCCAATAAAGATTTTCAGTGCAGACAAAAAAGTAAGTCAAAATAAGTTGAAAGTGAAAATACATCCATTAGCAGTTAAGAGAAATAATAAGGATAAATCCTGATGAACAATAATAATAGTTTAGAACCAAACAAAGAATTTTGGAAAAGTGTAAATGAATTTTACAACGGTAGAGCCGAAACAGGTGAATTTCCGGATTCAGTCAAAGAGGAATTTGAAGTTGAAAAGCTCCCTCCTATGTCTCGTAGGAAATTTGTAGCATTGCTTGGAGCTTCTTCTGCATTTGCATTGGCAAGTTGCAACAATTACCGTGACAAAGGAGAGATTATCTCTTACAACGACAAACCTGAATATGCAAATTATGGTGATTCAATTTACTATGCATCTACTTTGAATGATGGTAGCAGTGTTTTAATTAAGACAAGGGAAGGGAGACCAATAAAAATTGACGGTAATCCCGACCATCCGATATTCAACGGCAAGATTTCATCTCAGGCACAAGCAAACATTTTAGGGCTATATGACCCCGACAGATTGCAAAATCCTTTGAAGAAATCAGGGAGTAAGCTGATACTGAATAAAGATGATATGATTAAAACCGACTGGGCTTCTGCTGATGCAGAAATTATTTCAAAGCTTAACAGTGCTGTTTCTTCCGGCAAGGAAATCGCAATTATTACTCATTCTGTGATTTCACCAACACAGAAAAAATTATTCGATGATTTTGTTGCTAAATTTCCTACTGCAAAAATTTATTCTTATGAGTTGCATAATGACAACAACAGCAGATTGGCTTGGAGGGATAGCTTTGGCACAGAAGATTTACCATCAGTGAAGCTCGAAGATGCAAAAATAATATTGGCTTTTGAATCTGATTTTCTTGGCACCGAAGGCAATGTGCCTGTGCAGGTTCGACAATTTGCAAGTAAACGCAATGTTGAAGATTTGGATAATTTCAGCAGATTGTATTCAGCCGAATCAGCAATGAGTATGACTGGTATGAATGCAGATTACAGATTCAGACTCAGTCCCGAAAAACAAATGGAATTGATTTTCATCATTATTGACGAGGTTTCCGCAAGGTTGCAAAACGTTGCAGTTGGACAGAACAGCGTTAAAAAATATTCAAATTCAAATTACAGACAGTTCGCAAATGCAAACGGAATTGATGAAAAGAAAATCAAATATCTCATTGATGATTTGGTCGCTAACAAAGAAAAGTCATTAGTGCTCGCAGGAGAAAAACTTCCTGTAGCTATGCACAAAGCAGTGATTCTTTTGAATACTATGCTGAATAATAATAAACTTTTCAATTTTTCAGAACTTAATATTCTTCAGAAGCCACTTAACGGGATAAATGATTTTGTTGATAATCTGAGGAACGGAAAAGTTGCGGTAGTAATAAATTTTGATGTCAATCCTGTTTTTCATTTTAATCTATCAAATGAACTCTGGAACAAAGCAGGCACAAAGATATCATTAGTAGAAATGCACAACGAATCCTGTAAAAATAACGATTTCGTTTTGCCAATCAATCATGCTTTGGAAAGCTGGAATGACTTCAATTTAAGAAGCGGTATTTATTCACTTCAACAACCTGTTATAGCACCTTTGTATGACACAAGACAAAAAGAAGCTATTTTGCTGGGATGGATTTCAGGAGCATATTCCGAAAATAATTACCACAAATATCTGATGGACAGATGGGAAAAAGAAGTCTATCCGATTGCAGGCACAATGGTTGATTTCAGAAAATTTTGGTATTCAGCTTTGCATGACGGAGTAATTCAACTT
>RCNQ01000278.1 GCA_003731675.1 Bacteroidetes/Chlorobi group bacterium ChocPot_Mid | reverse complement strand
CGCAAAAAACGGTGAGATTTTTATTCCTATAACAGGCAATGCATAATATATAAAAAATAATTGTATTAGTAATGGTGTACCTCTTACCAACTCTATATAAATTACAGCAAGTGACTTAAAAGGTACAGGTGTATAAACTCTCAACAATGCTATCAACAAACCTAAGACTATTGCAAGTGACATGGACACAATTGACAGACCAACCGTCAGCAAAGAAGCTTGACCAAGCAATGGTATAAACCCCACATATCTATGGAAGTAATCCCAAAAAGTAAGTTCACGCTTCTGCTGATTTATAAAGTCCTCATAACCTTTACGTGGAATATTTGATACTGATGGGTCCTGAAGATAATTTGCCATCATAAAATTCCACATATTCCAATGCTCTAAAATTGCCCTTAGTTTACCTGTATCCTTCAATTTCTGGATAGCCGCATTGATTTTATTCAATAGCAATGTATCTGATTTACGCATTGCTATACCATAAATAACCTCACCAATCGGTTGACCAGCTAATTTCAACTGTGGATTCCACCCAGCATAATACAAAGCAACAGGGTGGTCAATCAAAACTGCATCTAATCTGCCTATTTCAAGCTCCGTATATGAATTCTTTTCACTATCATAAGTTTTTACTATTATCCCACCTGCCGCTCTTAAAATCCTTTCTGCCAAAGAACCTTTTAAGGTTCCAACGGGCTTTCCAATCAAATCGGATAGATTGGTTATCTCTTTCTCGTCTCCGTTTCTTACTACTAACTGCTCATAAGTTATATAATATGGCTCAGAGAAAGCTACAACCCTTTCCCTGTCTTTAGTTATCTCCAATCCGTTAATTGCAACATCATAATCATCCCTGTCCAAACCTGGAATCAAACCATCCCATTGATTTTGAACATGCTCTTGTTCCATACCCAACTCTTCGGCAATAGCTTTGATAATATCCACCTCAAAGCCAATAAGTTTTAATGGGTCTTGCGGGTCCTGGAAAGCATAGGGTGCTCCACTTTCTGCATCTGCCGCCCATCTTAATACTGGTTTTTTGCCATTCCTTTTATCCTGAGAAAAAGATAAATTGCTCAGTAATAGAAATGCTAAGAATATGATTGCAAATTTCCTCATTGTGTAAAAAGCCATTTCCTATTCATTCAAAATTTTTAAATAATTCCTTGTTCTCTCATCTTTTGGATTAGAAAAAATGACGTCAGGTGGTCCTTCCTCAATTATTTGCCCGTCTTCCATATATATAACTCTGTCTGATGCAGACTCAGCAAAATTCATTTGGTGAGTCACCACAACCTGAGTCATACCTTCCTTGTTTAAATTCCGCATAACAGTAGTCACTTCCTCTACTAATTCAGGGTCAAGTGCTGACGTAGGTTCGTCATAAAGCATCACCTGAGGAGACATTGCCAAAGCTCTTGCAATTGCAACTCTTTGTGCCTGACCACCGGATAGCTCGTGGGGATGTCTTTCGATAAATTGTTCAAGCCCGACTTTCTCAAGAATCTGTACTGCTCTCAAAGTTGCCTGCTCCTTTGTTTCTTTCTTTACTATCATAGGAGCTAAAGTTACGTTTTGCAAAACAGTCAGGTGCGGGAACAAATTAAAACTTTGAAACAGCATACCTACCCTTGTTCTTAAGGTATGTAACTTCAATTGAAAATCCTCATCCAAAGTGTCGTCTCTCAGCTCAGGTCTTTTCTTTTTCCTGCCTATATTAGTGAACTTCGAGAATCTGTTCTCGCTTTTTTTATACTTATCCAGACCTCTGGAAATATTTACTCCTGCAATTCTCATTCTCCCTGCATCAAGAATTTCAAGACAATTCAGGCACCTGAGAAAAGTTGTTTTCCCGCAACCAGACCTGCCGATAATAGAAATCAATTCTCCCGTCTTTACCTGAAAATCAATTCCTTTCAATATATGATTACCGTTAAAATGCTTATGCAATCCTTTAACGCTAATTATTAAATCAGAGCTTTCACTTTTGTCTATTTTCATTTTTTATTAATTTATTTTTCAACTAAATTAATTTTAAAACAATACAATTAAATAATTTACTATTTTAATTGAAAATAAACAATATTTTAATAAAAAAAATTAAAAAAAAGAGCTACTTTAATCAAAAAATAGCTCTTTTTTAATAATATCACGGCAGTAAATTTATTTTATACTATTCACTATTATATAAGATGTTCCGATATATCTTTTACCTTTAGCTCTTGTTTTTGTTGGTGGAGGATTATCCGGGTCAACAGAATCATGAGGTTTAATAATTAATCGCGTACTTTCAATACCATTACTTACAAAGAAATTCAATAGAGATTTACATCTTTCGGTTGTCAAATTCAAATTATCAGTTTTATTGCCAACTGCATCAGGATAGCAATGAATCTCAACAGTAACCTCAGGATTATTTGCCAATGTATTTTTTATATCTGCCAGCAAATCTTCAGCACCGAACCTGAGTTTTGACTTATTCAACTCGAATGGTGGTACCGGGAAAGGTATCTTTGCTCCAACATACATGGGCTTGATTAAAAAGTCCTTGGATAATTCCTCATACTTGTCAGAATTTGCTATATCAAGCTCATAATTTTCAAGGAAATATTTTGTTTTCTTCAATGTGATTATATATTTCTTCCCGGGTCTTAATCCTGTAAAATAATAATATCCATTTTCAGAAGCATTACTCCTTGTAGCCGTTATTTTATTACCCTGGTCATCTTTAACAATAACAAAAACTGTTTGTGGCTCTTTGGTAACAGCATCAAAAATATTGCCCGTAACAGCTACCACAGTAGTCAGCATTTGTGCATTACTGCTTAAAAATGTTATCCCAAAAAGGAACAACACCAAAAAAATAAAAATTGAATATTTTGCTTTTCTCATCATTTACTCCCGATTATTTCTTTAGTTCCAAAAATCTAACAGTACCGTCAGCACAACCTAAAATTAAAGTTGAGACATCACTGACCAAATCAACCGCCCATATCTCAACACCTGCATCAAATGTCATTAAGTTATTGCCTGTAGCAATCTCCCAAAGTTTCACCTTTTTGTCAATACTGGCACTTACAATAATATCGTTATTTCCTGATATTGATAAATCCTGTATCAAATCATCATGAGCTTTGATTGTCCTTACTAATTTTCCTGAGGGCATACTCCAAATTTTTATATATCCTGCCTCGTCTGAAGAAATCAACAACTTACTGTCAAAACTATACAATACAGTCAAAACAGGTGCTTCATGACCTATCAAAGTCATCAAAGGCTCCTTTGTATGCAAATCTGTTGACCATATCTTAATTGTCTTGTCATCACTGCATGAAGCTAATGTCTTACCATCATAGCTATAAGCAATGTTGTTTGTTGCTTTTGTGTGGTCTCGTAAAGTTTTTACTTCAGTTCCAAGTTTTGTATCCCATAGCTTTACAGTCTTGTCAAAACTCGTACTTGCAATATATTGGCTAAGTGAGTCCTGGCTGAAATAAACACCAATCACCTGGTCTGTGTGTCCTTTTAATACCGATAACTGTTTTCCTGTTTCGACATCCCACACTCTAACAGTCATATCACTCGAACCACTTGCCAGCCATTTGTCATTTCCTGAAAAAGAAATATTATTAACCTGACCCAAATGCCCGACCAATGTATGCAATAGCTTTCCTCCGGGGTCTTTTTTTTCTGGATTTGGCAACGTCCATATTTTTATTGTTTCATCCAAACTACAAGTAGCTACCTTCGAATCAAAATAATTCACAAAAACCCCTAAGACCTCATCGTCGTGCTGTCCTATTGTTCGCATTTTATATTCCCATTTCTTGGCAACTGTTTCCTGCACGGTCATCATCCCGATTAGAAAAGAAACTAAAATTATCCACACATAACGTATCATAGATTTTACCTTATTTAATTATAACATTAAATTTTTTCAACTTAAACTTTATTTACCACAAAATTCTTATATAAATTCTTATATATTAATATTACGGCTTTTTGCAGAAATATTAAATACCAAAAATACAAAGTTTTAATAAAAAAATAACATATTTATATAAAATTTTTACTTTTATTATCATTTTTTAACTAATTAACGAATTAATTCAACATTTGTTTAACGAAAACCACCCGTGTTTGTGCTTTTCTTATCAATTCATTATTTGCCATCTGAATAAACTTCATTAATTTTATATTTTGTAATTTTCAATTATTAAAATTATTAAGGATTTTTACTTATGAAATATCTCATTATTTACTGTTCTTTCATCATTGCAATCTTCTCATACCAACAACAAAACATATTTGCACAAAGCCCTATTAAAGACAAAGGCAAATTTATTACTCCTAAAAATGAATTCTGGGAAGAAATTAAATCCAGTGTCGAAGAGTTTGAAGCTCCTAAAGAAAATGAACAAAAAACATTCAAAATGGATTTTTCGCAATACAAACTTCCAAAATCTGTTGATGAATTCACCAAGTTCTGGCATAATGAACCAATTTCTCAGGGTTGGTCTGGTATGTGCTGGAATTTTTGTACAACATCTTTCTTCGAATCCGAAATAAACAGAATTTACGGTAAAAAGATTAAACTTTCCGAACTTTACAACACTTATTGGGAGTATATCGAAAAAGCTCGTGGATTTATTCAGCAAAGAGGCAATTCTGTTTTTGGTGAGGGCTCTCAATCAAATGCTCTTATCAGGTTATGGAAAAAATATGGTTGCGTCCCGGCTGAAGCATACACAGGTATGAAAGAAGGACAAAAATTCCACGCTCATGAGAAAATGTACAATGAAATGCTCACTTACCTCAATTCACTGAAAACGAATAATGCCTGGAATGAGGAACAAGCAATCGAAACAATCAAATCTATTTTAGATTACTATCTTGGTAAACCACCTGAAAGCTTCGAATTTGAAGGAAAAAAAATGACACCCAAAGATTTTTTTGCAAATGTAGTCAAACTTAACCTTGATGATTATGTTGATATTATGTCATTGATGCAAGAACCATACTACAAAAAAGTTGAATATAAAGTGCCTGATAACTGGTGGCATTCGACCGACTATCTCAATGTTCCCTTAGATGAATTTATGAATGCAATTAAAAATGCAGTTAAGAAAGGATATTCACTTGCAATCGGTGGTGATGTTTCTGAAGCCGGTTATGATTCACATGCTGAAGTCGCTATGGTACCTTCCTTTGACATTCCATCTGAATTTATTGATGAAAACGCAAGACAATTTAGATTCAGTAATGGCACTACTACCGACGACCATGGAATCCATATTGTAGGATACAAAGAACAAGATGGAAAATTCTGGTTTTTGATTAAAGATTCTGGTGCTGGTGCAAGAAATGGAAACAACAAAGGTTACTACTTTTTTCATGAAGATTACATCAAATTAAAAATGATGAGCTTTATGATTCACAAATCTGCTGTCGCAGATATTCTTAAGAAGTTTAAATAATGAAAATAAAAAAATGGGACTGGATTGAAGCTCAGCATTCATCCAGTCCCATAAATATTTGAGTCAGATTTATTCCTGTGGCATATCAGGATAAGGTTCTATCTGAAAATCTAAAAGTTCTATTTCAAATATCATTACTTTATTTCCTGGAATATCATTCATACCACGTTCGCCAAAAGCTAATTCAGAAGGAGCCCATATTTTCCATTTTGAACCAATCTTCATCAATGGTATTGACTGCATCCATGCAAGTAGCATTCCTTCCTTCAATTGTGCCTTAATTGGTTTTTTATCTTTGTAAGTATTACTTATTTCCTTGCCATTCAAAGGATAAGCAACTGCATTAATCGTAATATAATCACCAGGTTTAGGTGAGCTGCCGCTACCTTCTTTGATAACTTTATACTGCAAACCACTTGGTAAAGTTTTAACATCTTTTTCCAGTTTATTTTTTGCAAGAAACTCATAAGCTTCCTTTTTTGCATCCTCAGCGGCTTTTCTCTCCCTCATTACTTTGTTCTTTTGTTTTTGGAAGAGAACTTTTTGCATTGTATCATTTATTGCATCAAACTGTTCCTTATTAAATTTCAGCTTTTTAGCAAGTGCATCTTTAATTCCTTGCACCAAATAATCATAATTCACATTATACAATGAATCTCTGTCAAAATTCGAACCCATCGTAGAACCAACCATATAACTGAATTTATCAATTAGTTCCACTGGATTTGCAAGAGTATCTTTGGGATTATTATTATAACTTTTCTTGCTTTCCTGACAAGAAAATAGTGTGAAAGCAAACATTAACAGAAAAGTTCCACCAAGAATTTTAATCAAATTATTTCCATTGTATTTCATATCCATATTCCATAATTTTTTTACACAAATATTTTCCAATTATAAACAAATTTCCATTTATTGCTTCATAAATCTAATCAAAGTTTCAATCAAATTAGAATCAGTCGGGAAAGGAGCATTCATCATCCCTATGTTTCCTTTCTTGTCAACAATAAATGCGTACGGTAGCGTATTAATCATATAGTCTTTTGCTACTTTGCTCGCAAATAACCCTTCTGCATAAAGCTGAGCACCTGTCAATGTATCTCCTTGAATAAAGTTTTTCCATTTCTCTTGATTGTTCTCTTCCAGTGCAACAGAAATAAAAGCAATATTCGGATTTCTCAAGTTCTCAATCTGAATCCTGTTCAAGAACTTTGCCATCTGAATACTTGGGTCATATTGCATACTCCAGAAGTAGCAATAAATAACTTTCCCCTTAAAATCATTCAAAGATATTGGTGCATTGAACAAATTTGGCAAAGTAAAATTAGGAGCAGGATTACCCTTCAACAACGAAATCCTTTGTTTATATAGTTTTTCTATAGGTTCAACATATTTCTTGTTTTTGACAGAGCTTCTGAAATCATTAAGCAAATTGTTGATGACATTCATCATCCTTTCGTCAAAATTAATCATAAGCAAATCGTTCAGACATAATGTCATCGCTATATCAGCTGATTCTCCAAAAAACTTTTGCTTTGCTATCTGATATTTAGCCATTTCTCTGTTTTGCTCTGTCGGTTGTACACCTTTCTGTACTTCCTTGATATGCCAGTCCCAAATTAAACTTTCAAGATAATGTGTCAGAAACAAGCTCAAATAAGGTTCAATCAAATTCAAATTATTCAAAAAAGCATAGTAATTATCAGGAATAATCTTTTTATCCCAATTCTGTGGATTATAGTAAAAATTCCTAATTGTCCAGTCAATCTTTGCATAAGCCCATTCAAAGTCAATGTTGGCTGTTTCCATTTTTTTGACTACCTCAGGAATTGAATCCTTAAAGAAAAATTCCTTGAAATAACTCAGCATATCATTATGTAAAGAATCAATATAATGATTAAAAACATCTGCATTAGGATTATTCAACTGGTCATAATAATCCTGATGCTTAACATACTGGCTTTTTATATTTTGTACAAAGCTGTTTGCCTTGGCAGATTCTCCGTCAAACTTAATGTGCAAGTCCTCAGGATTAGTATTGTCAATATTTACTTTCAATTCATCACCGGGATACAGATAAATCCTTTCTATGATAACGTTTTCCTTAGTCCTCAACTGAAAAACATCCTTTTCCTTAAGATTGAATTGAAACTGAAAATCAAAATCCTTACTTAATTTGGCTTTAGCCACTACCTCATAATCATAATTGAAATCATAAGGATTATCCCTTACTATCATAACTTCATCAGGTGGGACATCAATATGCAATTTAATCTTTGTAGTATTTTCCGATGCAGGAAAAAATTTCTCGCAACCTATCAACGACAATAATAAAAATATAGCAACTAAATACCTCATAATCCCTCTTAAAATAAAATTATAATTTTCTTTTAAATTTTTTTCTATTCATAAATCGGGAATTTCTTAATCCCATATTTATGAAGAAAATGCATCAAAGAAGTCTTTATTACACCTAACCCATACTTTAAACTTCTCTGAAAATTAATTGACGATGCATCAGCAAAATATTTTGTAGGACAGGTTATCTCCGCAATATTAAACCCAGCCATAAAAATCTGCGACAACATCTGATTATCGAATATAAAATCATTGGAATTTTTCTCGTATTTTATCTTGTTCAACACTTCAGCAGAAAAAGCTCTGTAACCGGTATGGTACTCCGATAACTTCTGACCTATAACAAAATTCTGAAATAATGTCAAAAACCTGTTAGCAATATATTTATATTTGGGCATTCCACCTTTCAAAGCTCCTCTGCCCAATATCCTCGAACCTAATACAACAGAAAAAACACCATTGGCTATTAAATATGCCATTGAATGAATTAGTTTTGGTGTATATTGATAATCAGGAAGTAGCATTATCACCACATCAGCA
>RCNQ01000277.1 GCA_003731675.1 Bacteroidetes/Chlorobi group bacterium ChocPot_Mid | reverse complement strand
CTTTTTCCAAAATTCCTTTCCGATTTCGCTGGAGGATTAAATCCGGTCGAGGTTTCACAACCTACAGTTATTAATTATCTTTGGGATGTTTTTGATTTAATTGATGAAGGTATTAACGATGATTTCAGATATTTCAGCAATCACGTTGATTTTAATTCTTATAGTAAAGATGGAGTTCATTTTGTCAATTCAATAGATATTAAAATCGGTAAGAATGTGAAATTGTCCGCTGGTGTTGTACTTGATGCAAGTGAAGGTAAGATTATTATTGATGATGATGTCAATATAATGGCTAATGCAGTTATCTGTGGTCCTTGTTATATTGGTAAGAATTCAATAATTAAGATTGGTGCCAAAATTTATGGCAAATCTTCTTTTGGGGAGTTTTGCAAAGTTGGGGGAGAGGTCGAAAATTCAGTTATTCATGCCTTTTCCAATAAACAACATGATGGATTTTTAGGACATTCTTACCTTGGGGAATGGGTTAATATCGGTGCAGATACAAATACTTCAGACCTGAAAAATACGTACAGTAACATTAAGGTTAGATTAAGAGATTATGATATTAATACATACAGGATGTTTCTTGGTTTCCTATGTGGTGACCACACAAAAACAGCTATTAATACATCTTTAACAACCGGTACTGTTGCAGGAATTTGTGGAATTATTGTTGCAGATGGTTTTCTCCCAAATTCAATTCCTTCATTTGCATGGAGAGGCACAAAGGGGTGTTCGAAGTATAAATTAGAAAAAGCTCTTGAAGTCGCTAAAACTGTAATGCAAAGAAGAAATAATATTTTACTTGATGAAGAGATTGAATTAATTACAAGAGAATACAATAGATTTAATTTAATTGAAAATTCTAAAATAAGTGTTTAATTATTAATACTTTTCTTCCAATATTATCTCGGAATTTTTCTAAAAGATGAGCAAACAAAAAATAAAAATATTTTTTACAGATTTCTGGCAAAATTTCGATATTGAAAATAATATTTTCGTAAATCTTCTTAAAGATAATTACAATATCGAAATTACAGACAAACCTGATTATTTGTTTTTCTCCATATTCGGTAATCAAGTACATAAGTTCAACTGTACAAGAATATTTTTTACAGGTGAGAATATCAAACCAGACTTCAAGATTTGTGATTACTCATTTTCATTTGATTTTGATGACTATAACGGCAGGAATTACCGTTTGCCTCAATATTATCAATATGGTGATATGAATGAACTGCTGAAAGAAAAGGATTTTGAGCAAATTCTCAAGCAGAAGACAAAATTCTGTAATTTTATTTACTCAAATCCTAAATGCAAAAAAAGAAACAATTTCTTTAAGAAACTTTCAAAATACAAAAAAGTAGATTCTGCCGGTAGATATTTGAATAACATAGGTAGATTTATTGGTCCGAAAGCAGAAGATAAATGGGAATTTATGAAACCTTACAAGTTTACAATAGCTTTTGAAAACGAAGAAGCTGATTACTATACAACCGAAAAAATATATGAGGCAATGAAAGTCAATAGTCTCCCGATATATTGGGGAAATCCCAAGATAGGTCTTGATTTCAATACAAAAAGTTTTTTGAATTATTATGACTTTAATAACGACGAAGAACTGATTGAAAAAATAATTGAAATAGATAAAAATGATGATTTATATTTTCAATACCTTAAAGAACCAAATTTTGTTAATAATGAATTAAATCAATTTGTAAAAAAAGAGAACATACTGAACCAGTTTGACAGAATATTTAAAAATGACATTGTTACAGTATCATCAAAATCTAAGGTTTTTTCAAAGAATAACTTTGAGCGAAGGTTTGCAATTTTAAATCATGAATTGAAATACAGAAAGTTTATATTAAAAAGAAGAATAAAGTTATTCCATCCAGCAAAAATATTAATGAAATTTATTGGATAAATTTTATAATGAATTCAATTAATAGATGGATGTAATAAAACAAGGATTATGAAAAATTTGGCTATAATTAGAAAATACAAATATAATGATAGATGAATAAAAGAAATTACTAATAAGGGATAATGTGAAAATAGAAGATTATAAGAAAGTAAATGATGCATTCCAAAAAAAATTAATTTTTAATTTAGGAAGTGAAGCTGGATTTTTCTCTGAATTCAACAATATGATTCTATCAATGATTTTTTGTTTAAATAATGAAATACAGTTCGTTTTATATTCGAAAAATGCTAATTTTGGATTTAAAAATGGTTGGGATGATTATTTCAAACCTTTTTGTTATGAAACCAAAGGTTTCTTAAATAAATACTTGAACAGAAGAAGAAATTATTTTATTTCAGTAGAGAGTAAATTAATCAATAAGATATTCAACAATGCTGCTTATATATATAAAAAATTACATGGTATTGATTATCTGACATTTGATTTATTTGACAAAATAAGACAAAATAATAATAAAATTATTGAACTGAAACCTTTTGGAATCTCTGGAAATCTTCAAGAATTATGTAAAATAATTATTGAAATGATTTGGCAATTTAATGATTCAACCAATTCAGAAATTAAGTCATTAATGAGAAATATAGAATTACCTGAAGACTATATTTCTATACATATTAGAGGTGGTGATAAGTTTATCGACACTCCTTTAATAAATTTTGATGAATATATGAAAATAGTATCAGAAAAATCTAAAATCAGAAATGTATTTATTCTGACAGATGATTACAGATATTTTGAGAATCTTACAATGAATTATCCGAATTGGAACTTTTTTACTTTAACTTATCAAGACGAACGTGGGTATTTTCATAAAAAGTTCATGGGTAAGAGTAAAGAAGATAGAAAAAGATATATTTTGAAACTATTAGCTTCTATTGAAATTATTTCTAATTCAAAATTGTTTATTGGTACATTTAGTTCAAATATTGGAATGTATATGGGAATGAGAATGCCAAGTGATAAGATAATTAGCATTGATTTACCAGAGTGGCAAATTTGGTAGTGTTACGAAAATACAATTTCAATGAAGTTATAGAAAAATAATATAATAATAAATTGAATGTATTTTCTTCTATACAAAATAGTTATTTGAAATGGGGATGAAATGGCTTCGACGGGGTGATGGATTCTGCAAGCTGCATGTCGAGCTCCACCGGTCTGTGCTCGTTAATTCAACCGGTAAAGGTAGAAATGCCAACGATAATTACGCATTGGCTGCTTAATAAATAGCAACCACATTTTTAAGGGAACTTTCCTGCTAGGACCCTTAAAAGTGTCGCCCAAAGCAGGATAGCTGATTTCTGTTCGACAGGGGAAAAGGCGAAATAACACTGTTGATTGCTTCCGGGGACCTGTTCATCGGTTATCCCGAAAGTGAAAAACATAGATGAACTAAACATGTAGTAGCTTCGGAAGAAGCTCTCCGGACGCGGGTTCAACTCCCGCCATCTCCACAAATATAAAATTATTGAAAAATGATAATGATTCCTTTCAGAATCTGCATGTCAGCAGATATAATCTATTGTTGATACTACCAAGAGCTTCATATACTCCATTTCTCCAATTGTACCTTGGTGATACCAAATTATCCACCATCATCCCTGAATATAGTTGCTCCTTCTCAAAATCTCTTACTATCATTGAAGTATTTGTTACATAAGCAATGGTATTGCTACCTGGCTTTTTTGCATAATATCTATCCAGTGAAACTTCATTATTCAAAGGATATTTTCTTCCGTTAATATTTACAAAACAATGCAAGTCACAGCCAATAAAAAATAATTCCTCACCATCATAAGTAAATTCAGGCGTTCCCGTTTGCTCTTTTCCTCCAGCAAACTCAGTACTGTTTAAAACCACCAGATTATTTTGATATAAATTTGCATTATATGCAATCATTGGCAAATATGGATGAAGTATCAGATTTGACACATAATCATATCGGTTGCCGGTCAATGGTTCATAGTATTCATCTGAAATTAAAACAGCAAATTGTTTACCTGTCTGAGCTACGAGAACTGCCGCTACATTACCCTTTAAATTAATAGAAGCTTCAAAAACCTGAGAATAATTCGAACTTATCAACTCATTCCCTTTGTATATTTCCCAAAGATTAAATGAGCGGCATGCATAAAGCATTTTCCCGTCATACCAGAACCCAATAGGTAGAATTTCATCAAATACATTTGTCTCTTTCCCGGAAATATTAAGTGCAAAGCCACTTCCTCGTTTAACAACCCATGCATATTTCTCAGCATTTTGACTTAAATAAATTGTTGGATTGCTTTTAAAATCCCTTTGGTATTCTCTAAATCTCTTTTCACCGATGATGATAATTTCATCATATCCTTCAAAATAAGAGTATGCCATTTTTTGAGAATTAGGACTATAATCAATTTGTCCGACATCACTTCCAGGTAATGGTATAATTGTATCATTCGTATTTAAATACCATTGAGAATTATCTCTCGAAAAATATGCCCAGTGATTCCCGTCAGGTGAAAAAGTCAATTGTCTGATTTCTTTATAATCTTTTTGAGCTATTCCATTGATTGTAAGTCTGTAATTACCCGAAAAAGGTTCAGTAATAGCCCACCAGTTTTTAGTAGTATCCATACCAAAAGTCACAAGCTGTTCTGAACCATCAAGCAACAAGTAATCATAACAATGTTGTTGTCCTGTTAATTCCGTTGCGAAGAGAATCAACACAATGAAAAAAAGACATCTAATTTTATATTTATTAGTTTTAGTTATTTTTAGCATTATTAAATTTATCATTTTTTTTTCTTAACGAAAAATTAATATGAAAAATAATTTCATATTGCAAAGCTAAATATTATTTTTGTAAATTATAATCTAAAACATTACAATCAATAAGAATATTTTTAATAACTAATTTGAAAGGTTTGTTATGATAGAGAAAATAAAAGAATACTTAGGAACTAAGCAAGATGAGTTACTAAATTTTTCCAATCCGAAAATCCCTAAAGAACAATTATCTTTACCATCATCGGATTTTATTGATAAGGTTTATTCACTTTCGGATAGGAATAACAGAGTATTGGGAAATCTCCAGTGGATGTTCAATCACGGAAGATTAGCCGGTACAGGATATTTGTCTATTTTACCCATTGACCAAGGGATAGAACATTCAGGCGGAGCGAGCTTTGCAAAAAATCCGATTTATTTTGACCCTGAAAATATAATCAAATTAGCGATTGAAGGGGGATGTAATGCTGTAGCTTCTACTTTTGGCGTCTTGGGTATGATGTCACGAAAATATGCCCATAAAATACCATTCCTCGTAAAAATCAATCACAATGAATTACTCACATATCCCGACAAATATGACCAGATAATGTTTGGTAGGGTGGAGCAGGCTTACGATATGGGTGCTGCTGCTGTAGGAGCAACAATTTACTTCGGTTCTGAAGGTAGCAACAAACAAATAATTGAAGTTGCAGAAGCATTTCAAATGGCTCATGAATTAGGTTTGGCTACCGTTCTTTGGTGCTATCTGAGAAATTCTGCTTTCAAACAAGACAAAGATTACCATGTTTCTGCGGACTTAACCGGACAAGCAAATCACCTTGGTGTAACAATCGAAGCAGACATAATCAAACAAAAACTTCCAGAAAACAATGGGGGCTATAAAGCACTTAATGCTAAAGGGAAATATGGTATGTTTGATGATAGAATCTATACCGAACTTACTTCTGACCATCCGATTGACCTTTGCCGTTATCAAGTTGCAAATTGTTATATGGGTAGGGCAGGACTAATAAATAGCGGTGGTGCTTCTGGAAAAAATGACTTTGCTGATGCATGCGTTACTGCTGTTATCAACAAAAGGGCTGGCGGAACAGGGCTAATCTCAGGTCGAAAAGCATTTCAAAGACCAATGGCTGATGGAGTAAAACTATTAAATCTTATACAAGACGTATACCTTTGTAAAGAAATTACCATTGCGTAAATGTATTAGCTATTTATCACAAATAATAATAACTTATGAGGTTTAATTAAGAAAAATGGGCTGTCTTTCGGACAGCCCCTTCAAATTTAAAATCCACGGGAATACTTATCTCTCGAGAAGTAATTTCCTTTGTTGGTTTTCAATTTATTTTTTACCATAAAATTACCAAAATCTTCTAATTTCTTTTTATTGTCCCTAAGCCATCTTTCGGATTCCATTTTTCTTACTGAATTCAGTAACCAATAATGATAGGTTTCAAATATATTATTATCAATCATCTTCTTTTGCAAGTCAAAAAGTGGATTGGAATACCTCTTATTCCAATTATCACGATACCAGATATCAATAAAGGATTTCCTGATTTTGTAGATGTCTTGAATTGTAAGATTTTCCTTTTTCTTCGGGAGTAAGCTGTCAGCGGCTTCCTTCATTACTATTTGATAAGCTAATTCAAAGGGCAAATCTTCACGTTCCTTGAGATTTTTAGCTTTAATATTAATTCTTGTAAATTGTATTTGAGTTGTCAATGAATCAACTTTTGAATAAAATCCTTCTGTGAAGGCATCATTGATGAAAGTACTAATGTCATCCAAACGCAATGGTGCATCTGATAGATTCATAAATAATTCACCATACATTATCGTCCAAACAAACTCATAATTAAAGAAAAGATACCTTGCAAGCCAGTAATAATTGTTCTCATAAGTAGGTTCAACATCAACACCTTTATGCCAATAAGCAACTGCTTGCAAACCATTCATTTCCTCAACATAGTGTATTCCCATTTCCATATATAATTTCCCGGAATTAGGAAATCTTTTCAAACCTTTCTGATATATTTCTAACGCCTTGTCAGGTTCTTTTTTGATGTCGTAACTACCTCCAAGTATTTGATAAAAATTATCATTCACCTCTTCGCTGTCTTTAAAAGGTTCGAGTATAGCTATTGTACTATCAAACTCTTTTGCCTGATAATAAGCCAGTGCTTTCTCGTAATGTACTTCCCATTTTGTAGGGTCTATTGCTATTGCCTGGTTTAATAAATTAACTGCATCATTTAATTTCTGTTCATTAATTTTCTTAATTCCTTCAAGCAACAAAGAATCATAAGCTGATTTGTAAACAAATTTCGGTTTTGACTTTACCTTCTTTGTCGTATCAATTTGTTGATTATCTGTCCGAGGATTTTGCTTGTTTGTATTCTGCGAATACAAACCAATTGCGAACACTAAAACAATAACAATTACGAATATTTTTTTGCCCATAAATTTCTTTTAAATCTTAAACATAACTAGCTTATTTACGGAATTGGCTTAATATTATTATATTAACCTGATATGCTATTTTAACAAAAAAATAAATACTAATTATTTCTAAGTCAAAGACAATTGTTTATAATCCTAACCTCTCAAAAATAAAATCTACATTCTTAAAAATTTCATCGTAACTAAACAAAGTGTCAATTTCTTCTTTCGTAATATGCTTCATCAGTTCTTCGTTTTCTAAAAGCGTCTGTTTAAACGGAACTTTTTCCTGCCATGTTCTCATTGCCGATTTTTGAACCATTTCATAAGCTTCCTGCCTTTTCAATCCCTTTTTGGCTAATGCAAGGAGTATCTTCTGCGAAGAATATAAGCCATGAGTTATTTCCATGTTCTTTAGCATATTTTCAGGATAGACAAGCAGTTTATCCAACAGATTTGTCATTCTATTCAATATGTAATCAAGTGATATAGTCGAATCAGGAAAAATTACTCTTTCAACACTGCTATGGGATATATCCCTTTCGTGCCACAAAGCATTATTTTCAAGAGCCGCCATTGCATTTGCTCTAAGTAGTCTTGCCTGTCCCGCAATGTTTTCCGAAGCTATTGGATTTCTCTTGTGAGGCATTGCTGAACTTCCTTTTTGTCCTTTTGAGAAATACTCCTCTGCTTCGAGAACCTCCGTCCGTTGCAAATGACGAATTTCAATTGCTATTTTTTCAAGGAATGTCCCTATTAATGCAATCGTCATCAAAAACATTGCGTGTCTATCCCTTTGTATAACTTGCGTCGTAATTGGCGCAGGTTTTAAACCAAGCGAATTGCAAACATGTTTTTCCACCATAGGGGAGATGTGTTCGAAAGTTCCTACTGCTCCGTTGATTTTACCATAAGAAATTCCCGATGTTGCATGTCTCATTCTCGTGATGCTTCTTTGGCACTCGTCGAACCACAAGGCAAACTTCAATCCGAATGTCATTGGCTCTGCATGTATCCCATGTGAACGTCCGATACAAACTGTATGCTTAAATTCCTTTGCACGCCTTGCCAACACTTTACTTAATGCCTCAAGGTCTTTGACAAGCAGTTCTCCTGCCTGCTTGCACTGAACGGCAAAACATGTATCCAAAACATCACTTGAAGTCATTCCAAGATGAATGTATCTCGAGGGCTCACCAACATATTCTTCAACATTTGTTAGAAAAGCTATAACATCATGCTTTGTTGTTTCCTCGATTTGTAGAATTTTTTTAACATCAACTTTAGCTTTTTCCCTTATGATTTGAGCGGCTTCCTGAGGGATTACCCCAAGCTTTGCCTGAGCTTCACAGGCAAGAATCTCAATTTCTAACCAAATATTATATTTATTTTCATCTTCCCAAATTTTACCCATTTCAGGGCGAGTGTAACGTGGAATCATTTTTTCTCCAAAATCAATTTTAATAAAATACAAATATAGGAAAATTAGTCGTTTGTCGGTAGTTGTTCGTTAGCAGTTTTTAAAGTTCAAAAGTTTGAAAGCAAATAGTTTTATAGTTTGAACTAAAGCCGTCATCCTGAGCCTGTCGAAGGACGTCATCCTGAGCCTGTCGAAGGACGTCATCCTGAGCCTGTCGAAGGACGTCATCCTGAGCTTGTCGAAGGACGTC
>RCNQ01000028.1 GCA_003731675.1 Bacteroidetes/Chlorobi group bacterium ChocPot_Mid | reverse complement strand
GGAAAAACATAGTTGTATCC
The DNA here is from genome assembly GCA_003731675.1 of Bacteroidetes/Chlorobi group bacterium ChocPot_Mid. GTDB lineage: Bacteria > Bacteroidota > Ignavibacteria > Kapaibacteriales > UBA2268 > ChocPot-Mid. Next base: position 6,381 of record RCNQ01000028.1, on the reverse strand, counting down.
CGATAAAGCTAATAAAGGAGCAATAGCACCGCCCTTTAAAACAGAATCATAAGACTCCACAAAATACATTTGCCTTTTAAAATTACCAAATCTTTCATAAGAATTATTCCTCGAAAAGCCCCCATAGATATTTACTGATTCACCTTGCAAGGATATTTCCTTGTCGCAAGAGAACAAAAAGAAAATTGAAAGAAATAATGTTATATGATATATTTTCATATTTTCCTTATTATTACTTATTAATTTAATCATTGTTTACAAACTTATCAGAAAACCAATATATGTCCCTAACAATTCACACAAATTTAACCAATAATTTATTTGATTATAACAAAAACATAATATTTTGCTTAAGAACAAAAACTTATTTTAAATTATTTTATAAAAATATATGAACGAGATTGATTTAAAGCAGATTATAACGGGTAGATTTAAAAATATATTAATAAAATACCCTAATTTCATACAAAGAATCCTAATCAATTTACTAAATAAAATTATCCATATTGATGAAATTAATAATATATTAAAAGAAAATTCAAATAAATACGGTTTTGAATTTATAGAAGAAATATTCGAATATCTCGACTTCACCTATGTAATTTCATATAAGGACAAATTGAAAATTCCAGCTGAAGGAAAACTCATTATCGTTGCCAATCATCCATTAGGTGGTTTAGATGGTTTGGCTTTGATAAAAACAATAAGTGAAATAAGAAGAGATGTAAAAATTGTCGCTAATGATTTATTACTTCATATTGACAATTTATCATCACTGTTTTTACCTTACGATATATTCTCCCCAGTAAACAGACTCAAGCAAATAAAAGAAATTGAGAAATCCTTATTAAATGATGAAGCTGTTATATTTTTCCCAGCCGCTGAAGTATCAAGAATGACTTGGAAAGGCATTAAAGATAAAAAATGGTTAAATGGTCCAATTAAATTAGCCAAAAAAGTAAATTCAAGTATTTTACCCGTTTACATCGAAGGACAAAATACAATGTTGTTTTATTTAATTTCATTGATTTATAAACCTTTTTCAATTTTATTTTTATCTAGAGAAATCTTCAAAAAAAAGAAATCTGAAATTACTATAAAGATATCAGACCCTATTCCATCAAATGTATTTGCAAGCAAACATTTTGAAGACAACGTATTAACTTCATTGTTAAAATCGCATGTTTATAAGATAGGAAAAGGAAAATCTGGAATTTTTAAGTCAGAAAAGAATATTATACATCCGGTAAATATTAAAGACATAAGAAAAGAATTGTATAACAATAAATTAATTGGTAGAACTAACGATGATAAAGAAATCTATTTAGTGTCTGATAAAGTATCTGAAAATGTTTTACGTGAAATTTCTAGACTTAGAGAAATTACTTTTAGAAATGTGGGTGAAGGCACAGGAAAGAAAGCCGATACAGATAGCTTTGACAAATACTATAAACATATTATTCTTTGGGACGATAAAAACCTGGAAATTGTCGGAGCTTATAGGTTAGGATTGGGTTGTGATATACTTGAGCAACATGGTTTTAATGGTTTCTATACTTATCAACAGTTCCTGTTTTCTTCAAATTTTATTAACATTGTTGAACAAGGTATGGAATTAGGCAGAAGTTTTATTCAAAGAAAGTATTGGAAGAGTTTTGCACTCGATTACTTATGGCAAGGCATAGGAGCATTTTTGAAAGAGTATCCTGATATTAAATACTTATTCGGTACTGTTAGCATTAGTGATAGTTACTCTGATTATGCTAAGAATTTAATTGTATATTATTATAAAAAATGGTATAGCTTTGGTTCTAATCTTTGTATTTCAAAATATAAGTATTTAATGAGTAACAAGATAAATGAAGAATTGAGTCTGTTATTTACTGGTACTGACCCAGAATCGGATTTTCGTATATTAAAAGATTTATTGAAAAACATTGGTTTTTCTGTCCCGGTATTATATAGGAGATACACTGAGTTATGTGAATATGGAGGCGTAGAATTTTTAGATTTTGGTGTTGATAAATCATTTAGTAATTCGGTTGATGGTTTTATTCTTGTGAATTTATCTATGATAAAAAACGAAAAAAGGGAAAGATATTATTTTGCTTCTAAACTTATTGAGGTAAATTAATTTACTTTTTAGTTCATTAATCTAAAAAGCTCCATATAAATGACAAACGGAAATTTCTGTTGTAATATGGATAAATCGGGACTACATAATATCCACTGCCAAGCAAATTCTCAAGAGATGCTTTTACATAAGCATTCCCTAACTTGGCAACGGCAAATATCTTCAACCCATCAAACATAGATTCATTCGGCTCTTCATACAGCATATACTGCCGGTACTCAGGTAAAAATTTCATACCATTAAATGAACTTAAATATTTACCGGAAACTCCTATTTTTAAATCACTTCTTCCTGATTCTAATTCATAATACATAGTAAGTTTCAATATTAACGGTGGATATTTACTCAAATCACCATTCATTTCGTAATTATTCATCAACGTCATATTTGTTACGAAATGCTTTAATAATCTTTGTTCGTAAGTAACATAAGAACATAATAATGTACCGGTAAATCCTTCAGCATTTAAAAATTCACTTAAAACATCATAATAATAAATTTTATTTTCAATACTTCGAAAAGAAGTACCTAAAGTTAATGTTGTATTATTATTTTTAAACTCATACTCGGCAAGAAAAAGGAAATTCCTTTCACTTTCCAAATCTAAACCTTCTACAAGCGATGGCAACCTTTCAGATAAAGAAAAATCAAAGAAAACATTGTTATTCCCATTAATATTCAATCTCAGTTTCGCTCCCTCAGATAAAATTGTTTTATTATTGAAATTCCTTAACCTGAATCCACCTGACAAAGTCATAAAATCAAATATATCTAGTTTAGCTAATGCAAAACCTGCTATAGATGTAGCATTCAATAATTCATGATAAATAAACTTTTCTATATCAACTTTATAAGCTTCTACACCTGCTTTTACAAATAATTCCTTAAAAACTCTTTGTTCATAAGAAATATTTGCTCCATAATACCTGCTCAAATATTTCCCGGAAAACGTTGTATCTGTGACTCCCAAATTTTTCATCGGGATTTTTTCTACCTCCCAATTTGAATTTGAAATATAAACATTCCCGCTTATGACCGAAGAAGAATCCTCTGAAAGCTGTTTCGTAATGCTCAAAGTCAAGTCATGCCTGAAAACACGTTCATTGAAATCAGAATAATAAGGTATTGCATAGTTATTATCAAACAATTCAATTTCACCATCTCTGCCAATGGATTTACTTTTATCAATGCCACCATTCAAACCAATACCTTGATTTGTGAAATATTCAAGAAGAGTAATATTTGTTCTCTCATCAGGTGTCCAACGTATCCCACCCCTAACATTCCATGCATCAACCCATGAGTTCTTATATCTCCCTGCACCAGATTGTCTTCTGAAACCAAAATTAAAATTAAAATTAGGTGCAAAATTCTGGCTAAATATCCCATCAGCACTCAGGTAACTATTCCCACCCTGTGAGTACCATAGTTTGGTATATGGAGCTTTTGTATTGTACCTTATTTCCTGCAAATTAATCAAAGCTCCTGATGAATTGTCTCCGAGTATAACAGCATCAGAACCTGTCAATACTTCAACATTTTCAAAAAATTCAGTGCAAAGTTGTTCTGGATTAAGTGAGGAATACTCAACATCTATCATCGGTCTTCCGTTGAAAGAAAAAGAAATATTATTCGGATTTGTTCCAAAAAAAGAAAAACTATTAAATAATCCAGGACTTCCTAAATTTAGAGAGTATGCGGGTACAAATTCTTCAACCATTTCCGAAAAACCATGATACTCCTTATTTACCAAATCTACTTTATTGATTTTTCGGTAGCTATCCCCGAATAATTTATTTACACTGCCATGATTTTTGTATGGTTCAAAAAGTCTTGCTGTATCTTGCTTTGAAAAAGTAGATGCAGATTCGGAAATATTTTTTTTGACATTTGTGTCATCAGCAAATACATTGCTTCCAAAAAAGCAACGCAATATTAAAAATAATATTAAAATTTTAAAACGCATTAATCATTGCTAATGACATTAATATATTTTTTCAAGAAATCTTCACATTCTCCAATCAGCAAATATAATAAACTAAATCAAAGGTTCCTGTACACTCATTTCCACATCATTATCCTCGATATAGTCGTCATCGTCAGTATCCCCGTTTGGCTTTCCTGCATCTTTTGATACAGTCGTAATATCAGCAATCATATCACCTTCATCTAAGCGTATAAGTCTGACACCTTGCGTTACTCTGCCAATTGTTCTAATATCCACAACAGGTTGACGAATCAGGACACCTTTGTGAGTGATAACAATCAAATCCTCTGTGTCAAGAGCAGACAATAATCTCACAACCTTTCCTGTCTTCTCTGTTATATTCATCGAAATAACACCCTTAGCGCCTCGCTTTGTTAATCGGAAGTCCTCATACCTTGTCCTCTTGCCTAAGCCCTTTTCTCCGATTACGATAACCTGCTCATCAGGTCTTGTCACTGCAACCATCGAAACAACATAATCATTCCCCTGCAAATTGATTCCTTTTACACCTGCAGCTGTCCTACCCATTGGTCTGACATCACTCTCCCTGAATCTACAAGCTAAACCATTACGAGTTCCTATAATTAAGTCACAAGTACCATCTGTTAATCTGGCTTTTATTAATTCATCTCCTTCACTCAAATTTATCGCTATTATTCCCGATGACCGCACATTTGCAAAATTCGATAATTGAGTCTTCTTGATTGTACCAAACTTGGTAACCATTGTTATATATCGTTTATCATCAAATTCTGTTATAGGCAAATATGTAGTAACATTCTCATCATTTTCCTTTTGAATAACATTTGCAAGCGACCTACCCTTTGCAGCACGTCCTCCTTCTGGCAAATCATAAATCTTCACACGGAAGCACCTGCCCTTATCAGTAAAGAACAGTAAATAATTATGTGTTGACGCTTGGAATACATGTTCCACAAAATCATCATCATAAGTACTCGCGCCGCTTGAACCTCTTCCACCTTTATGTTGCCTTCGGTAATTAGAAACCAATGTCCGCTTGATAAACCCCTTGTGACTTATTGTTACAATTACATCTTCATTGGCAATCATATCTTCCATCGTGAATTCAGTCGAATCATGGACGATTTCTGTTCTTCTTGCATCACCATATTTCTTCTTAATTTCCAGTAATTCATCTGCTATTATCTGCATCTGAAGTGTCTGACTCGACAAAATCGAATTCAAATATTCAATTTTCTTAATTACTTCCTTGTATTCATTCAGAATTTTTTCTCTTTCTAACCCTGTCAGTCTTTGCAAACGCATTTCCAAAATTGCTTTTGCCTGTATTTCCGAAAGCTCAAATTTCTCCTGTAATCTGTCTGAAGCTATTTTAACATCTTTCGACTCCTTAATAGTTTTAATAACTTCGTCAATATTATCTAAAGCTATTATAAAACCTTCCAGAATATGAGCTCTCTTCTCAGCAGCATCCAAATCAAATTCTGTCCTTCGTATTAGAACAACATTCCTGTGCTTAATAAAATGTTGCATCATCTCAAGCAAATTCAAAACCTTGGGTCTTCCCTCAACCAGTGCAAGCATATTACAACCAAATGTAACCTGCATCTGTGTATGCTTGTAAAGATTATTCATTACAACTGTCGGAATTGCATCTCTTTTTATCTCTATTACAACACGAATACCGTCCCTGTCTGATTCATCTCGTATATCAGATATACCTTCAAGATGTTTTTGTCTTACCAGCTCTGCTATTTTCTCAATTAAATTCGCTTTATTTACCTGATATGGTACCTCTGTTATAATTATGGATGTTTTCCCCTTCTTGTCTTCCTCGATACCGGCTCTTGCCCTCAATATAACTCTTCCTCTACCTGTTTGGTATGCTTCCCTGACACCACTATACCCATAAATTATACCTCCTGTTGGAAAATCAGGAGCAGGTACATATTTCATTAACTCTTCAACTGTCAAATTTGGGTTATTGATTAATGCAATCAATCCATCAACAATCTCCGATAAATTATGTGTAGGAATATTTGTTGCCATACCAACAGCAATACCACTTGCACCATTGACTAACAACGTTGGAAAAACTGTTGGCAATACTGTTGGCTCTTGCAAAGACTCATCAAAATTCGGTACGAAATCAACTGTATTCTTTTCAATATCCCTGAGCATTTCAGTTGCAGGCCATGCCAACCTCGATTCAGTGTATCTCATTGCCGCAGGAGAATCACCATCAATCGAACCAAAATTCCCTTGACCGTCAACCAAC
>RCNQ01000027.1 GCA_003731675.1 Bacteroidetes/Chlorobi group bacterium ChocPot_Mid | reverse complement strand
GCGATAAATTTACTTTACAAAAGAAAATTAATGTAGTTAAATAATTTTTGTCTTTTTCTCGTCTTTAGCTATACTTTTATGTAAATTTTAAAAAATTTGAATATAAGAATGGCTAAGAAATTAGTTTTATTAATATTTATCTTATTGGTTGGAAAAAATCTTCAATCTCAGATTCCTGAGATTAGAGTAACAGCTGATACCAACAATGTTTTAATTGGCGACCAAATTAAGATAATACTTGAAGCCAGAAGTAAGGACAAATTTTCACTTAACTGGACTCCTTTACCCGATACTTTAGGTACACTTGAAGTAATAAAAAGAGGGAAAATTGATACAATTAGTAAACAAGATTTTTACTCTTTACGGCAAAATATATTCGTCACAAGTTTTGATGGTGGAACTTATCCTATGCCGTCTCTGACATTTACTGTTATTCATTCAGACAGTTCACTGGATACATTATTAACAGAACCATTATATTTAAAGTTCAATTCAGTTGAAGTTGATACTACAAAAGACATTAAAGACATTAAGGGACCTTTAGGTGTTCCGATGGATTGGAAAAAGTACTTGTTATATTTGCTTATTTTAGTTATTGTTATAGCATTATCTGTTTTTGGATATAAATACTGGAAAAAAAGAAGCCAGAAAAAACCTGATTTGGGATATGACCCGAGCATTCCTCCTCACATCTTAGCTTTGGAAGCATTAAAGCAATTAGAGTCAGAAAAACTTTGGCAATCAGGATATGTAAAAAAATATTACATACGACTGACAGATATAATAAGAATTTATATTGAAAGACAATTCAAAATAATGGCAATGGAAATGGTAACTCCAGAAATAATTTCGTCTTTAAGAGAAAATAACTTCGACCAGAACTTAATCAATGATATGTCTGAATTGTTTTCAATTGCAGATTTCGTAAAGTTTGCAAAGCATCAACCTTTGCCTGATGAAAACTCAAAGTGTATGAACTATGCTGTCAATTTTGTAAATATAACTTCGCAAATACAGAGTGAAGATAAGTTGACAGAGCTTAGAAATTCTGCAAAGGAGGAAGCGAAATGATGAATGATTTAGTATTTGCAAATCCTGAATGGTTCTGGCTGTTTATTTTGTTACCCGTAATTATTATTTGGTATATTTACAAACACAGAAATCAGACTAGCGAAATAAAAATCTCATCAATCGAGGGTTTGGCATTAAGCAAACCTACATTAAAAATTAAGTTAAGACACAGCTTATTTGTTTTACGAATAATTACATTAATTTTTATCATATTTGTCCTTGCTCGTCCTCAATCTTCATCAAGCAAAAAAAATGTAAGAACCGAAGGTATTGACATTATAATGGCTTTAGATATTTCAACATCAATGTTGGCAGAAGATTTCAGACCTAACAGGTTGGAAGCGGCAAAAAAAACAGCGATGGAATTCATAGATATGCGAGTTGATGACAGAATAGGATTAGTGGTTTTCTCTGCTGAAAGCTTTACACAATCACCAGTTACAATTGACCATGATGTCATCAAAAATTTATTCAAGGATTTAAAGACAGGACTTTTGCAGGACGGTACAGCTATAGGTATGGGCTTGGCAACTTCTGTTTCAAGATTGAAAGATAGTAAAGCTAAAAGCAAAGTCGTAGTACTTTTGACTGACGGTGTTAATAATACGGGAATAATTGCACCTTTGACAGCGGCAGAACTTGCCCGTTCTTTCAATATTAGGGTTTACACAATTGGTGTCGGTACAAGAGGATTTGCTCCTTATCCGTTCCAGACTCCTTGGGGTATCAGGCGTCAAAACATGGAAGTGCAAATTGATGAGGATTTATTGAAGAAAATTGCTTCTATCACAGGTGGTAAATACTTCAGAGCTACAAACAACAAAGCACTTTCGCAAATATACAAAGAAATTGATGCAATGGAAAAAACAAGAGTTGATGTATCAATTTTCAGCAGGAAATCCGAAGAATTCTTACCTTTTGCAATTGGTGCGGCATTTGCTTTTCTTCTGGAACTTCTTTTGAGGGTTTTTGTATTCCGAAAAATCCCATAATCCTTTAAAATCAGAACTTTATAACATATTTAGAATAAATTAATCAATAATTTTGCAAAATTTTGATATTTTTGTAGTTTATAGATGTTTTATGTTTATATTTTATAAAGGATATTTATGTTTAAATTTGGATTTACCGAAGAACAATTAATGTTGCGGGATATGGTTTTCGATTTTGCTGAAAATGAATTAAAACCTGTAGCCGCTAAAATAGACCACGATGAAAAAATACCTGATGAAATAATTAAAAAAATCGGAGAATTAGGATTATTGGGTGCAGCTTTCCCTGAAGAATATGGCGGAAGCGGTTTTGGTGAAGTCGGATATTGTCTTGTTCAGGAAGGCATTGGTTCAGCCTGCCTTTCCACTGCAACTTTTGTTGGTGCTCATGTATCTATTGGTACTAACTCAATTTATATTGGCGGTGATGAAGAATTGAAACAAAGATATCTTCCACTATTGACTTCAGGACAAAAGATTGCCGCTTTTGCTTTGACTGAGCAAGGTGCTGGTTCAGATGCATTCAACTTAAAAACAAAAGCTGAACTCGATGGTAATGAGTGGGTAATCAATGGCGAAAAGCTTTGGATTACAAATGGTCCTATTGCAGATGTATTTGCCGTTTATGCACGTACAAAAAAAGGAATTTCTGCATTCGTTGTCGAAAAAGGAACTCCGGGATTTACTCCAGGTGCTCCAGAAAAAAAGATGGGAATAAAAGGTAGCCAGACATCAACACTTACTTTTGATAACGTAAGAGTACCAAAAGAAAACATGATTGGCAGGGAAGGTCATGGCTTCCTGATAGCTATGAAAACCCTTGATGCAGGTCGCCTCGGATTAGGCGCCGCTTGCTTGGGTGGTATGAAAAGTCTTCTCAAAATGACTACTCAATACGCTAAGGAAAGAAAACAATTCGACCAACCAATTGCAAATTTCCAATCAGTGCAAAATATGCTTGCTGAAATGGCTATGGAAATCTATGTTGTTGAGTCCATTCTTTACAGAACTGCAGTTGACTATGACGATAAAACAATGATTGGAAGACAAGCGGCGATGGTAAAGCATATAGCTTCTGAAGCATCTTGCAAGGTTGCAGATTTAGCTATGCAAGTTCACGGTGGAATGGGATTCTCAAAAGAATTACCTATCGAAAGATATTACCGTGATGCAAGAATCAATAAAATCTTTGAAGGAACAAATGAAATTCAAAAAGGGATTATTGCAAGAGATGTACTGAAAAGAAACGGACAGATGTAAAAAAATGTCGGAATCAAAAAATTGAATTCTCATTTGCAATAACAAGTTATCAGGAGAAAAAATGTTAAAAAAAATACTACTGCCATTAGACCCATCACCCTATACGGAGTGTGCAACTGATTTTGCTATATCACTGGCTAAGATTTATGATGCAGAAATAACAGGTTTGGTTATCCTCGATATTGAGGGCATTAAATCAGCCGTAGGACCAATACCTCCCGGTGCAGGATTTTATGCTAAAGAACTCGAGAACACTAAAATTGATACTGCAAAAGTACATATTCAAAATTTGCTTTCTACTTTCAAATCCAAATGTGACTCAGCAGGAGTAAGACACAAAGAAAGCAATGCACAGGGAAGCCCCAGCAAAAGAATTGCTGAATTATCTCCTTATTATGATTTGATTGTTACAGGGATTAAAAATCAATACCATTTTGAAACAAGTGATAAATTTACAAATACAATTGACAGTTTGTTGGGCAAAATTGCTGTTCCTGTCATTGCCTGTCCTGATAAGTATTCAGAATTTAATTCCGATTCAGAAGTATTCAAAGTAATTATTGCTTATAATGGTAGCTTGCAATCAATCAGGGCAATGCAAAATTTTGCCAAACTTGATTTCCCAAAAGAAATTGATGCAACTGTTTTTATTTCATCTAATGATGACATTAATGCCGAAAATATGTTCCAAAATATAAAAAGCTATTTAAATGCACATAAGATAAAGAAGGTTAACAAACTGATTACTTCAAAGGATAAAATATCGGTTTTCAATGAGGAATTACTGAATAGCTATGATATTATTGTGCTTGGAGTTCACTCTCGTAGCGGTATTTTTGAATTCCTTATTGGTAGCTTGACCAAACATTTGATAGATGAAGATAAAACTATGCTATTTCTTTCGGAATAACTACACAACAAATAATTTTTAATCAGGGCTGTTGAAAAACAGCCTTTTTTTTAAGTAAAATATTATTGAAAACCAACCAACATACCACAAAATTTAATAAATTTGCTAATTGATAAATGTTAAATTATTTCAAGAAAATATAGGAACAGAAATGAAAAACAAAGTTGTATTTATAACGGGAGCATCAGCCGGGATAGGTGAAGCATGCGCAGAAGTATTTGCCAAGGCAGGTGCAAGATTGATATTAATGGCAAGAAGACAGGAAAAGTTGGCAGATGTATGTGAAAGATTGTTCAAGCAATATGGCACAGAGATTTACAGCATAACTTGCGATGTAAGGAATTTCGATGACTTGGAAAAATATATTAACGCACTGCCGGAGAAATGGTCAACTATTGACGTGTTAATCAACAATGCAGGAAAGGCAAAAGGATTAAGCAAAATTCAAGATGGAGAACTAAGGCATTGGGAGGAAATGATTGACACAAACATCAAAGGATTGCTTTATGTTTCAAAGCTGATATTACCGAAGATGGTTCAGCAAGGATTTGGGCATGTCATCAATATTGGGTCAATAGCCGGAAGGGAAGTATATCCATCGGGCAATGTTTACTGCGGAACGAAAGCGGCAGTTGCATTTATATCGAAAGGTATGGTAATTGATTTGAACGGAACAGGCGTTCGAGTAACAAACATAGAGCCGGGACTGGTCGAAACAGAATTTGCCGCAGTCAGATTTGACGGCGATTTCGAGAAAGGCAGAACGGTATATCAGGGATACAAACCGCTTGAGGCAAGAGATGTAGCAGAGACAGCACTTTTTTGTGCAACACGACCACAACACGTAATGATACAAGACATATTGATTACGCCCACAGACCAGGCAACAGTAACAATGGTGAATAAGAAGGGGTGAGGGGCATTTTTTTATAATTTACTTTGGATTTAACGTTCATTATTGTTAAATTAATTTTTTATATTATGATAATAATTATTTACTAAATCATGAAAACACAGAAGTATTCGGTTAATCAGCACCTTATTGAGACAATTTTGTCTTATGTTAAAGCGGGTGAAATTGCTATACCTGAGATTCAGAGACCTTTTGTTTGGGAAGCTACCAAAGTAAGAGATTTAATGGATTCTCTTTATCAAGGATACCCCATTGGCTATCTAATAGCATGGAAAAATCCGGATGTAAAATTAAAAGATGGTACAATTGCTGATGGAAAGAAAATTCTAATAGACGGGCAACAAAGAGTTACTGCATTATCAGCTGCAATTTTAGGTAATTATGTAATTAATAAAGAGTATCAAAGAGTCAGAATTAAAATTTCATTTAATCCTATTAAAGAACAATTTGAAGTATTCAATACCGCCATCGAAAAAGACCATTCTTGGATTGCAGATGTATCCTATTTATTTCTTCCAGATACAAATGTACTAACTGTAGTTGAAGATTATTGTTTAAAAAACGAAATTTCTGATAGGATGCTGATTTTCAATAAAATTAATAACCTTATCAAAATTGTATCTAAACAAATAGGTCTTATTGAATTAGATTCGGACTTAGATATTGAAGTAGTTACTGAAATATTTATACGAATCAATTCACAAGGTGTAGTTTTAAGCCAAGCAGATTTTGCTATGTCGAAAATTGCAGCAAATGATACTTACGGTGGATCAACACTAAGAAAATGTATTGACTATTTTTGCCATCTTGCTGTAGCTCCTGAATTTTACAACTATATTGTAGATGTAGATAAGGACTTTACAAGTACAGATTATTTTAAGAAGATGGCATGGTTACGAAATGAAAATGAAGATATTTACGACCCAAAATATACAGATTTACTTAGAGTTGCTTTTACTTCTGAGTTTAATCGAGGTAAACTATCGGACTTAGTTAGTTTATTATCTGGAAGAAATTTTGAAGCAAGAACTTATGAAGAAGAAATTGAGCAACAATCTTATGAAACGCTTGAAAAAGGAATTTTAAACTTTATTAATGAAACAAATTTTAAACGATTTGTTATGATAATTAAATCCGCTGGTTTCATTTCTTCTAAATTAATTCGTTCTCAAAATGCTCTTAATTTTGCGTACATACTTTATCTGAAATTACGATCTCAGAACTACAATCAGGCTGATATTGAAAGTTATGTTAGAAAATGGTTTGTACTTTGTATTTTAACTGGTCGTTATTCTGGATCACCTGAATCAAGTTTTGATTATGATATCAAAAATATATCATCAAAACATTTTAACGAATATCTACAGAGTATTGAAAATGCGGAACTATCAGATGCTTTTTGGGAATTTGGACTAATTCAAAATTTAGATACATCTGTTTCAAGTAGTCCCACTTTTAATGTTTTCTTAGCTTCGCAGGTTAAATTCAATGATAAAGGTTTTTTATCTAAAGATATTACAGTTAATGATTTAATTACTCAGAAAGGAGATATACATCATATTTTCCCAAAAGAATTATTAAAAAAGAACGGTTTAAACCGTGGTCAGTATAATCAAATTGCAAACTATGCCTTTACACAGTCAGAAATAAATATTAAAATCGGCAAGAAATCTCCTAACGTCTATTTAAAAGAAATAAAGGAACAATGCAATGGTAACGGTTTAGTATATGGTGGAATTACTGACATGGGCATTTTAATTTCCAATTTACAACAAAATTGCATACCAGATGATATTTTTGAAATGAATATTGATAACTACGATGACTTTTTAATAAAAAGGAGAAAACTTATGGCTCAAAAAATGAAAGAGTATTATTTGTCATTGTAATATTATTTTAGATACAACTCATTTCTTGTAGAAAATATTAAATAAAAAAATAGCAAATAATCACTTATTTGCCATTCTTCTCTTTTCTGTCTTCTTTTTTCTAATTTCTCTTTTCTAAAGCCGCGGAGGAGGGGGGATTCGAACCCCCGGTAGAACTTATCGCCCTACGTCCCGATAGCAATCGGGATGCATTCAGCCACATAAACTAATAAGGTTTTCAATATATTTTCGACTTTTCATTTTTTTGATTTGTGTTTCTCGATTTAAAGCTTCGTTTCTCGTTGAGTATTCTTCAGAATAAACGAGTTTCCATGTACCTCTGTTTTTGGTAAATTTTGACTGTTTGGAATTGTGTCGGGTCAATCTTTCAAGCAAATTATTAGTTTGACCTACATAATATTTACCAGTTGTTTCACTTTGAATAATATAAACATAATACATGAGGTATTTCGGTGGAATTGGAATAATCTTCTTTTTTCTCTTTTCTATCTTCTAAAGCCGCGGAGGAGGGGGGATTCGAACCCCCGGTAGAACTTATCGCCCTACGTCCCGATAGCAATCGGGATGCATTCAGCCAGATAAACTAATAAGGTTTTCAATATATTTTCGACTTTTCATTTTTTTGATTTGTGTTTCTCGATTTAAAGCTTCGTTTCTCGTTGAGTATTCTTCAGAATAAACGAGTTTCCATGGACCTCTGTTTTTGGTAAATTTTGACTGTTTGGAATTGTGACGAGTCAATCTATCAAGCAAATTATTAGTTTGACCTATATAATATTTACCAGTTGTTTCACTTTGAATAATATAAACATAATACATGAGGTATTTCGGTGGAATTGGAATAATCTTCTTTTTTCTCTTTTCTATCTTCTATCTTTTTTTTCTCTTTTCTATCTTCTAAAGCTGCGGAGGAGGGGGGATTCGAACCCCCGGTAGAACTTATCGCCCTACGACGGTTTAGCAAACCGGTGCATTCAGCCACTCTGCCACCCCTCCGGATACATTTTAGCCTCAATAAAGTTTACAAATATACGATAAATCCGTTAACTAAAAAAAATCAAATCTCCCAAAATTCTAATTTCTATTACAAATTTTTCATTGTATATTGATTATTGTTAATTAAAATAACAAATAACTGCTTTTTGGTTGTTTAATAGGTTTTTCTTTTGTAATTTTAAAATTTAATATTTAGAAGATAGTTTAATTTTATAATTATATAGAAAAACGGATTGTGTATGTACGAGTTAATTAAATTTGTACCGTTGATTCCATTAATCGGCTTTTTAACAGTCGGATTATTCGGAAAGTATTTGAAGAAAGAAGCATTGATTGGCGGTATTGCTTCAGGTGCTGTTGGGATTTCCTTTGTTTTGTCGCTTATTATTTTCTTCGATATGGCAGGGAATTCACCTCACAACCCCTATATTGTGCCCGTTTTTACGTGGATTTCCGCAGGTGATTTCAGCGTTAATATTTCTTATCAGGCAGACCAGCTTTCCATCTTGTTCTCGCTGATTGTTACTGGTGTCGGATTTTTGATTCATGTATATTCAATCGGCTACATGCATGGGGACAGAAGCTTTTACAGATTTTTTGCGTACCTGAACTTATTTATCTTCATGATGCTCAACCTTGTGCTTTCGAGCAATTACCTGCTTACTTTTCTTGGTTGGGAAGGTGTTGGGCTTTGCTCATACTTGTTGATTGGATTTTGGTATGACAGAAAATTTGATGGAGTTAGGATTACTTGGACTGGTGATGCGGCTAATAAGGCTTTTATTGTGAATCGAATTGGTGATTTTGGCTTTTTGATTGCAATGTTTCTGATATTTCTGAATTTCAATACGCTGGAATATACACATGTTTTGGATTCTGCATCAAGTCAATCGAGTGTCTTTTATGGTTCTGGGTTGATGACTGCAATTACTTTGTTGATGTTTTTAGGTTGCACTGGTAAGTCAGCACAAATTCCTCTTGCTGTATGGTTGCCTGATGCAATGGCTGGTCCGACACCTGTTTCTGCATTAATTCATGCGGCAACGATGGTAACAGCAGGTATTTTCCTGATTGCAAGAAACTCAGTACTTTTCGCACTTTCACCGGTTTCTATGGAAGTTGTTATGATTGTCGGAATACTCACTGCATTCACAGCCGCTTCGATTGGTATTGTGCAAAACGACTTCAAGAAAGTTTTAGCTTATTCGACGGTCAGTCAATTAGGATTTATGTTTGCCGCATTGGGTGTTGGTGCTTTCACGGCAGGAGTATTTCACGTAATGACACACGCATTTTTTAAAGGTTTGCTTTTTCTCGCAGCTGGTGCGGTAATTCACGGGATGCACGACGAACAAAACATAAAACGTATGGGTGGCTTGGCTCATCACATGCCAACAACATATAAAACTTTTTTTGTTGCGACACTTGCAATCGCTGGTATTCCTTTGTTCAGCGGCTTCTTTTCAAAAGATGAAATTTTGTGGCTGACATTTTCAAACGGAGGATGGTTTGCATGGCTGATACTGGCTACTGCCGCATTTTTCACTGCTTTCTATATGTTCCGTTTGCTTAAGCTCGTTTTTCATGGTAAAGAAAGATTTGACCACCATAAAGTACATCCACATGAAGCGCCAAAAACAATGCTTTTTGCACTTGTTACACTTGCAGTACTTTCTGCTTTTGGAGGTTTTCTTGGTATTCCTGAAGCTCTGGGGGGCTGGTTTTCAGGTCATCCAAACATGATACACAATTGGCTTCATCCTGTCTTCTCTGATGCTGAAACAATAATACTGAAATATGCACCGGTACATTCACATCCTGCTCATATAGTTGAATATTTATTCATGCTGATTTCCATTGGAATTGCAGTTGGTGGTATATTACTGGCTAAGAAATTTTATGAAGATGAGCAATGGGCTATGCCGAGATTATTAGCAAAGAAATTCAAAGGAATTTATAATATTTTATGGAATAAATATTATCTTGATAACTTTTATTTTAGTGTGATTGTTGACCCATTGGTTACAACATCGAGGAATCTTCTATGGAGTGTATTTGATGTGAAAATAATTGATGGATTTGTCAATGGATTAGCCAATGTTACAACCTCCGGAGGTCAGCTCGTTAGGAAAATCCAAAGTGGCATTGCACAAAACTATGCGACACTTATGATTGGAGGAATTGTTGTAATATTGACATGGTTGTTAATCAGTTTGTAGTAAAATATTCCATTGTATTTAAAAAAAGCGAAATTGAAAATTGAAAATTTTAAAAAATATGTAGTTAAAATATGACAGCACTATTATTAACATTGTTTTTGCCACTGGCAGGTTCGATATTATTGTTATTCGTAAAGAGAGAACAGACACAGTTAATTAAAACAGGAGCTCTCGTAATATCGCTATTATCATTCATTGCGAGTGTTTTTCTTCTGTTCAGCTTTGACCAGTCAAATCCCGGCTTTCAGTTCGTCATCAATCAAATCTGGGTTGAATCTTTCGACGCTGGTTTCAGAATTGGTGTTGACGGTATGTCTATGCTCCTTTTGATGTTGACAACATTTATCTCACCAATAACAATTTTATCATCATTTTATTCCATTCACAAAAGGGATAAGGAATATTATGTCATGATGTTATTACTTCAATTCGGAATGACAGGAGTATTTATTTCTCTTGACTTGTTCTTGTTCTACATTTTCTGGGAAATAATTTTAATACCAATGTATTTCATAATTGGAGTCTGGGGAGGTAAAAACAGGATATATGCCGCAGTAAAGTTTTTCATCTTTACCGTTGTCGGCTCACTATTCATGCTTGTTGCTATCGTCTGGTTAGGTCATTATGTCGGGACAGAAATAATCAAAAATGCTCAGGGATTTACAACAAACTTTATGGTTATCAGGGATGTTTCTTTCAATATTCCTTTCGATATTCAAAAGTGGATGTTCCTTGCTTTTGCATTATCATTTTGTATTAAAGTTCCTTTATTCCCTTTACACACATGGTTGCCTGATGCTCATACAGAGGCGCCGACTCCTGGTTCAGTAATCTTAGCAGGTGTTTTGCTGAAAATGGGTACTTATGGTTTAATCCGTTTCAATCTTGAATTATTTCCGCAATCAGCTTTTGCTTATGCTTCTCCAATAGCATGGTTAGCCGTTATAGGAATTATCTATGGCGCTTTGGTTTCTCTGGTTCAGACAGACATAAAAAAACTTGTAGCTTATTCATCAGTCAGTCATCTTGGATTTGTTGTTCTAGGAATTTTTTCAATGACAGCAACTGGCATACAGGGAGCAATAATACAAATGGTTAATCACGGTTTGACAACAGGAATGTTATTCTTGATAGTGGGTATGATTTATGAAAGAAGGCATACAAGAGAAATATCTGAGTTTGGTGGTATTGCACGTGTTATGCCAGTCTTTACTGTATTCTTTGGGATTGCTTTACTCGGCTCTGTTGGATTGCCAGGACTTAATGGCTTTGTCGGTGAATATCTGACTTTGATTGGTGCTTTTACATCTCCATTTCTTGACTCATGGGCATATTCAATCATTGCCGCTTCCGGCGTAATATTTGCCGCATGCTATCTACTCTGGATGTTCCAAAGAGTAATGTTCGGTACTAATGACAATCCACAAAATCACAATCTCAAAGATTTAGGAAAGCAAGAGTGGGCAACATTGGTTCCGATAGTCATTTTTATTGTATGGATTGGTATTTATCCCAGTACGTTTTTGAATATTTCTGAAAATTCTACCAAAGCTTTGGTGAATAAATTAGAACTAATCAAATTCGGCAAGGCAAAATATGAACTTCCAACAGAGATGGACAAAATTAAATTAGAAAAAGAACAGAATATTTTAAATACAAAATAACTATTATTTTAAATTAATGATATCAGGTGTGAAAAATGTTTAGTGAATTACAGTTAGGTTCCTCGTTAATTTTAATATCGTTTTTTGCGATTACTATTGTCATTGTAGATGCACTTTTTCAGAAAAATAAAACAGTAGGATTTTCCTATGCATTATTCGGATTTATTCTTACTGCGGTAGCGTCAGCAATCAATCTTTATCAAGCC
Source organism: Bacteroidetes/Chlorobi group bacterium ChocPot_Mid (assembly GCA_003731675.1). Taxonomy (GTDB): domain Bacteria; phylum Bacteroidota; class Ignavibacteria; order Kapaibacteriales; family UBA2268; genus ChocPot-Mid. Next base: position 4,907 of record RCNQ01000027.1, on the reverse strand, counting down.
CCCTCACTTATAATACCTTTAAATTCTGAAAACCTGATAACAAAAGGAATGATAGTTTTCGGAGGTTACTCCTCATTTTTTGATATTTTGTTTTGCATGGGAGCAATATTAACAATGTTTGCCTCAAGAGAATACTTAAAAAGAGAATACCATGAATACACAGAATTTTATTCATTGTTAATATTTTCTGTTTCTGGAATGATGTTTATTGGTCATGCAAATAATATGCTTATGATTTTCGTAGGAATCGAACTCATGTCAATTCCATTTTATATTCTTGCAGGCTTTATCAGAACAAATTTTAAATCAATCGAAGCATCTTTGAAATACTTTCTGCTTGGGTCATTCGCTACTGGATTTTTGCTCTATGGGATTGCAATGATTTATGGAGCAACGGGTTCTTTGGGATTTACTGAAATTTCAAAATCAATTGCAAGTGGTATCAACTCAACAACAATTCTTGTCATTGGTATTGGATTAATCATTGTAGGTTTGAGCTTCAAGGTTGCCGCATTTCCATTCCATCAATGGGCACCTGATGTTTATCATGGTTCACCGACAATTGTAACTGGTTTTATGAGTACTGCAGGTAAAGCCGCCGCAATCCTCGCATTTATGATAATAGCAAGAAACCTTATGCCTGAAAAAATAGTATCAGGAAAGTTTAATTTCGATACTCATACATTGCAAAATATTATTGCATGGATTTCCGCAGGGACAATGCTGGTTGGCAATATCACTGCTCTTGTACAAAAGAACGTTAAACGTATGCTTGCATACTCTTCGGTAGCTCACGCAGGATATCTTCTTATGGGAATTGTCGCAAACTCACAACTTGGTTGGCAGGGAATCACGTTTTATGCAACAGCTTATCTCTTCATGCAAATCGGTGCCTTTGTAATCGTTGGTCTAATCGAAAGAGGAGAGGAGAATAACCTGAACATCGAAGACTATGCAGGATTAAGCAAAAGTCACCCAATGTTAGCCGCTATGATGGCAATGTTTATGCTGTCGCTTGCAGGAATACCCCCAATGGCTGGGTTCTTCGGCAAGTATTATCTTTTTGCTGCCGCTATCAAATCCGGCTTTACATGGCTTACAATTGTTGCAGTAATAGCGACAATCATCTCAATGTATTTTTACATCAGTTTAATAATTCAAATGTATTTCAAAGACAGAACAGAAAAAGAGCTTGAAATAAAGACAGGTCTTGGTCTGATATCTTTGATAATTTGCACAATCGGAGTTTTGCTATTTGGTGTATTTCCATCATTGCTTCTGGATTTAACCAGACAGTGTTTTCAATTGCTTGGGTAGAGAAGAATATCTGATTGTAAAATTGATTTATAATGATTACTGCGACTTTTTATAGCGAGAAAAATAAAAAGCCCATTTTGGACACATCAATCCAAAAACATTATATCAGATTCAACTTTATATTTTATATTCTCAGGATTAAATTTTATATTGCAATCAATTTATTTTGTAGAAAAATTTAAAGTTAAATTATGTTTTCTTTAGAATATTCAGAAATTCAGGAAGCCATTAAGGATACTGCAAGAAAATTTGCCCGTGAAGAGATTTTACCAACCGTAATTGAAAGAGATATTAAAGCTGAATTCCCGAGAGAAATAATCAACAAATTGGGTGAACTTGGTTTTATGGGATTTATGGTCTCAGAAGAATGGGGAGGGAGTGGATTGGATGCTGTAAGCTACGCAATCGCAATCGAAGAAATAGCAAAAGTTGATGCAAGTGTCGCTATCGTTTTATCAGTTCAAAATTCATTGGTTAACTGGATATTGGAACATTACGGTTCCGATGAACAAAAAGAGAAATACCTCAGGGCTCTGACTGGTGGTAAAATTGGTGTTTACTGCCTCAGCGAACCTGAAGCTGGTTCTGATGCTTCTCACCAGCATACAACTGCTGAATTTAAGGACGGATTTTGGATTTTAAACGGTACCAAAAATTGGATTTCCACAGGTCAGAATGCTGATTATTACATAGTCTTTGCACAAACTAATCCTGATTTGAGACATAAAGGTATTAGCTGTTACATTGTTGAAAGAGGAACAGAAGGATTTGTTCCCGGTGAAAAAGAAGACAAAATGGGAATGCGTTCAAGTGATACATGTTCGATTGGCATTACAAACTGCAAAGTACCTGAAGCAAATCTAATCGGAAAAGTCGGGCAAGGTTTCAACATAGCAATGGAAAGCTTAAATGGTGGAAGAATTGGTATTGCGGCACAATCTGTTGGTGTAGCTCAAGGAGCTTTTGAACTTTCTACAAAATACTCTAAACAAAGACTTGCATTCGGGAAACCCATAAACAATTTGCAAATGATACAATCAAAAATAGCACAAATGTCAACCAAAATAAATGCTGCAAGACTACTTGTTCACAAAGCGGCTTGGATGAAAGATATGCACATGAATTACATACAGGCTTCTGCTGAAGCAAAGCTTTTTGCAGCAACAGTTGCCAATGAGGTTACTCGTGAAGCTGTCCAGATTCATGGTGGTTATGGCTATGTAAGAGAATATCAGGTTGAACGAATGATGCGTGATGCAAAAGTACTCGAAATTTACGAAGGTACTTCGGAAATTCAACAGATAATCATTGCAAGAGAAATTGAAAAAAACTTTTAATTGCCTTATAATTAAAAAAATCAGAACTTACTTTTCTTAGCAAGTTCTGATTTTCATTTAATGCCTAAGGTAAAGTCTTTAAAAAGTTCTGATAAGCAGTAGTAAACAAATTACTTTCTGAAGGTGCAGGGATTTTGGCTTTATTAATCATATCTTCCACAGCTTTCACCCTGTCTTCCGGCATTGGATGAGTAGATAACAGTTCATCGAGAAAACCTCCGCTGGAATTATCACTTATTTTCTTAAAGAAAAACGTTATCCCACCCGGATACCATTTTGTTGATTGAAGATACTTGAATGAATATTCATCGGCTTCGAATTCATCGTCCCGGCTATTCTTCAAAAATGCCAGACCTGTCAGCATATTAGCACCTAATTCCTCAAGTTGTGATGGATTATCACCAAGAATCAAATCGAGTAAAAATGATACGCCATACTGTTTGGTCATCCTTTTTGTTGCGTGCCTTCGTTCTGCATGAGCAACTTCATGAGCAAGAACTGCCGCAAGGGTTGCCTCATTTTCAACGAATTTCAGTAAACCGGTATATACATACAGATAACCTCCGGGTGCTGCGAAAGCATTTATAACATCATCTCTTTGAATAATCTCTATCTGATATTTAAATGTCTCTTCATATTTGACTTCAGGGGATTTGATAATCTCATTTATCATATTTTGAACATATTGCCGTGCTGACTGGTTATTCAAAATCGGATACTCAGTTGTATTTTTTTTAATTTGTGCGTCCAAATCCTGACCTAATGCAACATCATCTTCTAAAGTAAAAATATTCGGATTTGTTATGCTATCTGAATCGCATGAATAATTCAGAACTGAAAAGAACAAAATAAAAATTCCTGTTAATAAAACCTTCTTTTTCAACAAAATATGTTTCATCTTTTTTCTCCGCAAATAGTTTCAAATAATTTTAAAAATAAATATATTTTCTATAAAATAACTTAATGATTAATAATTTATTTCATAAATTTTCTGATAATTATATCAAAATTGAATCAAAATTAATAATTTTGAGAAAATTATTAGAAACAATTATAAATTTAAATAAAATAATTTAATGAAATTACATATTTATACAAGATTTTTCATATTTGTATTTACACTTTCAATTGTAAGTACTTCTAATAATTTAATTTCCCAAGTACTTTTTAAGATTCCTTCTAAAGATACAACCACAAGGATTTCGCCAATCAAAGAACTTCAAAATGATTTAGAATCAATAATCTCTGATAATGATTTTTCTGATGCTTTTATTGGTGTTTCGATAATTGCACCTGAACAAAATGAAATTCTTTACCAAAAAAATGAAAATAAAAACTTCGTACCTGCTTCCAATCAAAAAATATTAACTACCGCCACAGCTTTACGCTACCTTGGAGCTGATTACAAATTCCAAACAAAAATGTATTTAGATGGTGAAGTCAATGATAATGGTGAATTTTTAGGAGATATTTATATTCGTGGATTTGGAGACCCTTCGCTTTCTGATTATTTCTACACCGACCCATACAAAATATTTGAATATTTTAAAAAGTGTCTCGACAGTCTTGGAATTAAATCAATTCAGGGAGATATTATCGGTGATGACAATTTTTTTGATGATGCATTTTATTCACCCGGTTGGCAGATAGATGATATTAACTATAATTACTCGGCTCAGATAAATGCTTTGTCTATTCTCGACAATAAAGTAGATATAACAGTTGTCAGTGGTTCTTCAATTAACCATTTAGCTTCAATCAATATATACCCGGTAACTAAATACATTAAAGTAACAAATAATGTAATCACATCTATTCCTTCCTCTGCTGTCGATATTAATGCAGTCAGAGAACCTTGTACAAATAATATCATTGTCTTTGGAACTATACCTTACGATTCTCTTCAAAAAAATGAGAACAAAATATCGGTGACAATTGAAAATCCAACAATGTATTTTTTGTATTTATTCAAAGAGTATCTGGAACGCAATAAAATCGCTCATCAAGGGGCTTTAACAGATATTGACGAAACAGGATTTCTCCCTGATTATTCCACAATTGAAAAATCTTTTACTTTCTTTTCACCAAAATTATCAGAAATAATAAAAGTAATTAACAGAGAAAGTCATAATCTCGCAGCTGAAATGCTTCTAAAGACAATTGGTAGGGAAACTTCTGGTTTTGGTTCTACAGTCAAAGGCACCGAATTGGTTGAAAAATATCTTGCTAAAATAGGGATTAACATAAAAAGAC
>RCNQ01000026.1 GCA_003731675.1 Bacteroidetes/Chlorobi group bacterium ChocPot_Mid | reverse complement strand
AGAAATACCATCTGACTGGTCGGTTGAGTATCTCTCAAATTCTCAGACAGCTGCGGAACAACTGAATGTAACTCTGCAACCGGGTGAAAAGATGGATTTCAGCGTCAAAGTAAAATCTGGAGCTAAACCCGGTCTTTCTGCTCATAATATTAAAATTAAAGATTTATCTGATGCCACAATGTCACCTCAAAATGTTCAATACAATGTTATAAAAGGTGTTACCGATTTAATTGTTAATAATGACGGTTCATGGGGTGGTGCAACTTCGGATAACCTTAATTGTAAATCATTTGAAGAAAATTATATCAATGGTCTTATCTATGCCGACAATTCAAGTTTTGCTACTACCTGGAACAGAAATTATATAAGAGGTAGTAGATTAGGGCTTCTCGATGAGGTAAGCTGTGTTTATTATAATATGGGATGGTCTTTTCCCGCTTTGTCAAATGAGAACATTGTTGAATTAGCGAAATTCCTTGATGCTGGTGGCAATTTGTTTATCTCAGGTCAGGATTTAGGTTGGGAAATTTTTGATACAACTACTTCAACTTACTCTACTCCAGAGAAAAAAGCTTTCTATACAAACTACCTGCATTCTGTCTTTCTTGCTGATGGCACAACAAGCAATACAGCGATATTTCCTAATGTAACTGATGTATTATTCGGAAAAATTCCAAATGGAACTCTTGCCAATGTCTATGGTTCAGGAACTAATGGTCCGTATATGTATCCCGAGGAAATAAAAGCTACTTCGACAGGTCTGCCGATATTCTTTTACAACGCTTTCAAAACCAAAACTGGAGCTGTAAGGTCTAATGTCCCGACTTACAAAGTCGTTTATCTCGGATTTACATTAGAACAGATTACAAATCCTGATATTCGCAATCAAATACTTGCTACTTCGCATGACTGGTTTCACGGTCTCTTGTCAAATGTTGACTTTGACAAAAAGATGAATGACTTATCGGAAAGTTCTTTCTATCCGAACCCTGCACACGAAAAAATCCATTTGAAACTTGAAAAACCATTGAATATAATTAGTCTTGAAGTTTTGGATTGCCTCGGAAGAAGGATAGATTTTGTAAACAATTTGGGTAATTCAAGCGAAATAGATATAGATGTCAATGATTATCTGTCGGGTAAGTATTTTGCTAAAATCAATACATTGGGACAGTCCTTTGTCAAACCGTTCGAAGTAATTAAATAAAATTGTCAGAAGGAGTGGGTTTAAATCCCACTTCTTCAAAAATTAAAAATAAAAACTTTGCTTTGAAAATATAGGAATTTTATTTAATTTTGTAGTCTTGATTTTTGCGGAATTGGAGGATTAGTCTAATTGGTAAGGCAGCGGTCTTGAAAACCGCCGGCTGCAAAGCCTTGGGGGTTCGAGTCCCTCATCCTCCGCAAAAAGTTAATTCTTTTATGAGTTATATCAATTCGTATTTTTTTATTCCATGAATTAATAATGTATGGCAAGCCATAAGGTTTCTGTGGTTTTGTCTGTCCATTCAACTCTGTGTTTCAGATGAGCTGGTATTAAAATATAGTCGCCAGGTTTTAGTATTATCAGTTCTTCGTCTCCTTCGAATTTCAAGGCGGCACTACCTTTCAAAAGCATCACCCATTCATCTTTACTCTGGTCGTACCATTGACCTTCTGCAGTTGCTTGACCTCGTGAAATTATTCTTTCGAGTTTGAAATTATCATTTTGAATTAAATTCTCAAATACTTCAGCACTTGACTCAGGCAAATCACAAAATATATTTATTACATTTCTTTTCATAAATCAAACCGAGACTTTCATAAATTTTCTTTTTCCTACTTTGATTATTTTCTCTGTCGAAAAATCTGCTTTTGCGTAAACATCGGTAACTTTTTCACCGTCAATTGTAACTGCCCCCTGAGTAATCATCCTCCGTGCATCACTTTTTGATGCAGTGAGACCAGTCAAAGTAATAACATCAATTATATTCTGTTCAGGATTTTCTAAATTCAGTTTAAATTCTTCTATTTCATCAGGCAAATCTTTTTTCACAAACATTCTTTCAAATTCTTCAAACGAAGATAATGCGGCATCTTTGCCATGATATTTTTCAACTATACCCATAGCTGTTTTCACCTTAGCATCACGTGGGTGAATACTACCGTCTTTCAAACCTTTTTCCATTGTCTGAATTTCATCTTCATTCGCCCATGCACCGTATCTGAAATACTTGACAGTCAATTCATCTGGTATTGACATTGTCTTGCCGAACATTTCTCTTGGCGTGTCCGTCAAAGCAATATAATTATTTAATGATTTGCTCATTTTTTCAATACCGTCAGTTCCTTCGAGTATTGGTAATGTAACAATACACTGAGCTTGCTTTCCATAAGCTTTTTGAATATCTCTTCCGACTATTAGATTGAATTTTTGGTCTGTTCCACCCAACTCGACATCCGATTCAATAGCCACAGAATCCATAGCTTGTGCAAGAGGATAAAGTAGCTCATGAATACTGATTGGTGTACCTGATTTGTATCTTTTACTGAAATCATCACGTTCAAGCAACTGAGCAACAGTGTAATTTGCCGCAAGTTTAATAACATCGTTGAAATTCATTTTTGAAAGCCATTCTGAATTATAACGAATCTCAAGTCTCGTTTCATCAAGAATTAAATTTGCCTGTTCGAGATATGTCTGTCCGTTTATTTTTGTCTCCTCTGCTGTCAGTTGGGGACGGGTTTTTGATTTTCCCGTAGGGTCACCAATCATTGCAGTGAAATCACCGATAATCAAAATAGCTTTATGCCCCAAATCCTGAAATTGCCTCAACTTATGCAAGACAACAGCATGTCCGATATGTAAATCCGGCTTGCTTGGGTCGCATCCAAGTTTAATTATCATCGGTTTATTTTTCTTCTTTGAATTTTCGATTTTTTCAGCAAGTTCGTCTTCGGGAAGCACATCCACAGCACCTGCTTTTATCAAATCCATTTGTTCGTTTACTTCGGGAAACATCAAATTCTTCCTATTAATATATTATAATCTAAATTTTTTTCTGATTTCTTTTTCAGCATCTTTTTTCTTTGCATCTTCTCGTTTGTCGTATTTCTTTTTGGCTTTGACCAAAGCAATTTCAACTTTAACGTATCTTCCTGAGAAATAAATACTCAGCGGTATCAATGTTAGTCCTTTCTCAGAAACAGCTGTTCTAAGCTTTACAGCTTCACGCTGACTGATAAGAAGTTTACGATTTCTTTTTGGTTCATGATTGTAAATTGTGCCATGTTCATAAGGTGCAATATGCAAATTAATGATGAATAATTCATTGTTTCTTGCATCAGGGAAGCCTGCATAAGCATCTTGCAAACTGCATTTTCCATTTCTTAAAGACTTAACCTCTGTTCCTTGCAACACAATGCCACATTCAAGCGTCTGGACAATAATAAAATCGTGAAATGCTTTGCGGTTTTTCGCAATCACTTTCACTTTACGTTCCATCATCTCTTGAGTTTTCACTTTTCACTGCTTTTAATTATCTTATTGTTATGTTAGTTGTTTCGTCTAACAAAAACTTATTTGCTCCATATCTGATTTTAATTATCATATTTTAAATCATTAAAGTTCTTGCTGATTCGAATACATTTTCAGTCTTTGACGAGCTTCATTTTGAATTACAGGCACATCAATGTGATGGTTTGTTGCTCTTGCCAAACCCCATTTAGGCATATTGTAATACATTGTTTCAAATTTATCCTGTTCAACTAAATAGGTTTCATGCCAGATACCAACCAGACCCGATTTACCGACAGACTTTTTATATTTTTTGTTGTTTGGCATGTGCATATCGTTGTTATCCAATGCAAAATTTTCAAGTTTATCGAAAGATTCCCAATACTGCATTACACCAAGTCCTTTACCTGATAAAAAAATATGAGCATTCATCATACCGCTATCCCGATATTCTCTCAATCTCTTTACCATTCGGATTAACCGAAATAAAAAAGGCAACCAAAGCCAGAAATATAGAATGCTGTTTATACGCATCCCAAAGATAAATACGACAAATGGATTTTCTGGTTTAGATGTATATTTACCATTGTAAATTTGCATAATTTTCCTAATTAAATTCTTAAATAAAACAACATAATATCAATTACACGAAACAAAGATTATATTATTACAAAAAAAGGGGGTAGTAAGTACTACCCCCCTTTAAATATTAAATTAAAGATGTCATCCTGAGCCCGTCGAAGGATGAACTCGTCATCATCTGTCATCCTGAGCTTGTCGAAGGATGAACTCTTCATCTCCTGTCATCCTGAGCTTGTCGAAGGATGAGCTCGTCGTCTCCTGTCATCCTGAGCTTGTCGAAGGATGAACTCTTCGTCTCCTGTCATCCTGAGCTTGTCGAAGGATGAACTCGTCATCTCCTGTCATCCTGAGCTTGTCGAAGGATGAGCTCGTCATCTGTCATCCTGAGCTTGTCGAAGGATGAGCTTGTCGAAGGATGAGCTTGTCGAAGGATGAACTCGTCATCATCTGTCATCCTGAGCTCGTCGAAGGATGAGCTTGTCGTCTCCTGTCATCCTGAGCTCGTCGAAGGATGAGCTTGTCGAAGGATGAGCTCGTCGAAGGATTTTTTATTCCAAAATTATTTTTTCGGATATGTATTTTCCTTCTATCTGGGTTCGAACAAAGTAAATACCTTTTGAAACGGTATTTCCGTTATCATCAGTAGCATCCCAAATCAGATTCTTACTGTTGTTTGGTTTCAAGGTTTTAATTATTTTACCATATATATCAAATATAAGTATTTCCCGAATTTTAAAGGATGTCATCCTGAGCTTGTCGAAGGATGAGCTTTCAGCTTCATTTAAGCTGATTGTAACAAAGTCAACGAATGGATTAGGTGAAACACTGATTGAACTTGTCTTAATGTCATCCTGAGCTTGTCGAAGGGTGTAATTCTGAACATCTGTTATATTCGCACCGTCATTTGCAGTAAGTATTTCAATATCATCAACGAGACCTTCTGCAAAATACATTGGAATACCTGAATATCTGTATCCCGTAAATTCAAATTTTACCCTAAATCTGTTTGACTTTTGTACAAAAGATTCAATTGGGAAATAAGTTTTTTCCCAATCATCTGTAGGATTGTTTGTCAATTCGACTTGTACCCAGTTGTCTCCGTTATTACTTGATACAAGAGTTCTGAAGCTACCAGGATTTCCACCGATATATGGAACATTGGAGAAAAATCTGTAATAACTGAAAATAGGTTTTTCTGTTCCAGAAATATCGAATGGTGGTGAAATCACAGTTGTTTTTCCATTTGGCATATTGGCAATAATTCCCTGCTGAGTTCCTCCGCCATTGCTTGCACCTGTTACAAGGCATTTAGTTCCGTTTTCACTATGGTCAGTTCCTGGTTGGATAACAACATAACCAGTACTTGCCTGCATGGCAACTAATTGAGGTACTCCTAATTCCCAGCGTCCACCAGTTGCGGCATCGCTTGGGTCTCCGAAAATCCAACCTGTTGAATTTTCAAAGTCATCTGTAAATCCGACTTTGTAACCGATAAGAAATTCATACGGTTTAAAGTTCAGGTTATCTTTACTGAAGTAAACATTTTGATTTGAACCTTCATCTAAAGCAGACATATAATATTTCATAATTGTTCCTTTAGGCATGGCAGGGATATAAGCTTCATAAGTATCATTGCCTAAATATGTTGCAGCGAGTTCTGTTTTTGTTTTTAAGCCATCATTTGAATAATGCAATTTGACATTCTTTGGTTCATAATTAAGAAAAGTAATCGGATTTCTCACAACGAATTGTATCTTGTAAGGATTTTCAGTATCCTGAGTATCACCGTAAGGTGTATGTTCAAACGATAATTGCATAGCAAGTTTTGTCCCGATGTCATGTTTATTAAAGGATTCAATTATTTCCTTGCTATAAGGAGTTCCATTGCTCATGTCATTATCTCCGTCTCCATGGCTATCGTCAGTTATCAAGGTCTCAATAAACCATTCAAAAAAAGCTATACCCGTATTCTCATCATCAGGTGTTCCCATCTTTTTTGTATAATGTACCAGCCATCTCGCATAATCAAGATTTGTTACTTTTCTTAAATCCCAGAAAGCACCACCCAAAATCTGTCCATCATTATGTGATTCACCATTTATATTTGCAGGATATTTCCTTGTATTTACCAAATTTCTTATAGTTTCATTTGTATCAGGAAAAGCTAAATATCCCACCTTCGGTTGGTCTGTCATCAATCCTGCATTCAAGTCTGCCAATGCCTCGTGGCATGCAAGATTAACCATTCCCTGAGAAATTCCCATTTCTTTATATAGTCGTGTGTTTATACTGTGACCATATTCATGGTATAAAACCGATGGTGTTTCAACAACATACAGACTTGTTCCGTTAGCTCCGAAGAAGGATATATTACCTTGCTCAAGGTCCGAACCTGCATTCGGTTGTCCGTAATTGTAAATTGTAACACTGAGCTGAAAATCCATTGCTTTGCTCACGGGGTCCATCATTTTGTAAAACGAATGTGCGTGATTCGCATGGTAGTAAAGTGTTCTCTCGAATCTGTGAGAATTATTATTGCTCCATAGTAAATTGAAAGGTTCTCCGGGACTAACAGTACCTGTAAAACTCGCATTTGTCTGTCCGTCATATACTACTTTTGCATACTTGCCGTTTAATGAAGATGTAATCGGTGATGCACTTGAAATATCAACTGTTACGTTGCCATTTTCATCAGTATAATAACTCTGTCCATTAACGAGTAAATTTAAATTACCAAAATTCTCATCAGTCTGTTCGCTCAATCTTGATACAAGCTTTACTCCACCTTTTACATTTATAGAAGTTTCAACATTAGCTATCAAATTTCTTCTCCAAAGAATTTCACCATTATGCATATCTACATAAGATGCAAATTTTTGATTGCTTGATGGCATATCAACTATCATTTCCCTTACAAGTCCAAAGCTAACAGAATTATTTGTTTTAACCGGTAATATAAAAAGCTTACCTTCATCTGATAAAACCTGGTCTTTTTTGTTGTCAAATGTTAATCCCTCATAAGCTATTTCTTTAGCTTTGCTTTGACTAATTGCAGGAACAATTTCAAGATTGATGTCTTTGTAAAAATTAATACCAAAAGCCATTACTTTAGCATCTGGTCTTATTCTAAGTTCGACTTCAGTCAACAATACCTCAATCCCCTGATAAATTTGCGAATAAGACAATGTCCAAAGATTGTTTATCTGTAGCTTCTTTCTCAATTTCAATTCGTCAGGGCTAATATTGAACAGTTTTCTGTTCTGCTCAATAAAAGCTAATGCTACCTCTTCGATGTTGTTTTCGTTAACTGAACTAAACCCATTGACTTGAATCGGTTTACCGAAAGCCCTGTGTGGCATTCCGGTTATTCCATTGAAAAATACCTTCCAGCTTGGATTTTTTGCCTGAAAGTCAAACCAATTCTGTTCAGATTTTATTGGTTGAGTAGTTAAATTCATATTTACAGATTTTTGAGCAGGTAACAAAATTGACCCATCTGCTTCAATTAGCTTATTGTTACTTGTCAGCTTTTCAGTTTGACTAAAAAGAACACTATTACTGATTACTAAAATAGTAATTACAATTGTTATAAATAATTTACCCATAATGATACCTTTATATTAAAAATTTCATATTTCTTTAAAACTACACAAAAATACAGTTTATGTTCCTAAATTAATTCTTGTATGTACAATAGACTATTATATTATTAAATTAGTTACAAATTCCACCGTAAATTCAAAATAAATTAAACTACCTCAAATCAATCACAGTGCATTCATTATTTGGCTCAAACTCAAAAATCGAATCATCTGCACTCTTTCTCAATCTCAATTTACTAATCACCCAAGTCATTTCCTGTGGTTCAGTAATATGGAATTTGAGAATATCGTAAGTCCCCGAGTCAATCCAAATATCTACAGAATTTATTTCATGCATTGTCTTAAAATTTTTCTTTGGTTTTAAAGAAAGAATAAATATTGTCTGATTTTTATTAACAACTTGTTCAGTTATTTTTACAGGTTCGAAATTCAGTAAAAATGAAAAAAACAATTCTTCGATAGAAACCTGGTCTTTTGAGTCTTCAAAATTACTTATAACCACTTTGTTGTCTTTCGGTGAATAATTCCAGATTGACTTACCATTACAGATAATAATCCTGTCTCCAACAACCATTTTATACTTATTACCTTTTTTTGCAGTTAAAGTTCCTTTGAAATTTTCTTCTAACAGATTAAAATTAAAAGATACTTGTGCAGTATGCTTGTATATCCCAACTAAATCCTTATATACACTGTCTTTCTTACTTTGAGAGAAACCACTTTGAATATTTAAGGCAGTCAGCGAAAATATCAAGATAACCACACAACTCCTCAAAAGTCTGTTATCCTTAGCTCGTCGAAGGATGTTATCCTTAGCTTGTCGTCTTCTGTCATCCTGAGCTTGTCGTCTTCTGTCATCCTGAGCCTGTCGAAGGATGTTATCCTTAGCTCGTCGAAGGATGTTATCCTTAGCTTGTCGAAAGTATTCTTTCACCATCTTATTTCCCCTGAATATTATTTCATTCCTCATATTTAAATTTTCATCGCTTCTCGTCTTCAGTCATCCTGAGCCTGTCGAAGGATGAGATCTTGTCGTCTTCTGTCATCCTGAGCTCGTCGAAGGATGAGCTTGTCGTCTTCTGTCATCCTGAGCTTGTCGAAGGATGAGCTTCTCGTCCTCTGTCATCCTGAGCCTGTCGAAGGATGAGCTTGTCGTCTTCTGTCATCCTTAGCCTGTCGAAGGATGAGCTTCTCGAAGGATGAGCTTCTCGAAGAATGTCATCGAATTTTTTATTTTATTTTTG